>JAYVSE010000197.1:0-6538 GCA_043775635.1 Planctomycetaceae bacterium
CCCAAGACAACCAAATTCCAAAAGTCACTTCGCGGAAAAAAGAAGGACACGCCAGAAGAATTACCCCCAGATCAGCCATAAAGTAAGTGGCATTGGGCGAGCGCCTACGGTTCACTCAGATTGTTGCCCCGTGGTTGATCGTCAAGGTATTCGGGCATGAAAATCCCGCAGGTTTGCCCGCCTGTTATTACGAACGCCAGCAATGGGACTGCGACTATCGGTCAATTACAATAGATATTCCAATTCCGACTCACCCTCACGCGACGAACCCACCAATGAGAAATACCGCCCGCCATGTTACGGCTTTTTTCCTGGCAATTGCTGTTGGTCAAACGCTCTTTGCTCAAGATGCTGTTCCCTTCAAGGAAGGCGATCGAGTGATGTTCCTCGGAGATAGTATCACTGAGCAGTACCAGTATTCGAGCGACATTGAGCGTTACCTTGCGACTCGTTTCCCCGCTTGGAAACTCTCGTTCCTAAACGCTGGTATTGGTGGCGACACAGCCACGGGCGGTGCGAACCGGTTTCAACAACATGTGCTCGACGAGAAGCCGACGATTGTCACCATTAACTTTGGCATGAATGATGGTGGCTATGGTGGATTCGACACGAACCGTCACAATCCGTATGTTGAAAATACGACCAAGATGCTGAAGATGGCGAAGGACGCAGGAGTCCGCGTCGTTCTCATTTCACCTAATGCGGTTGATTGGCGCAAGAATAAAAACCAAGCCGTGTACCTTGAAACGCAAAAACAGTTTTATGCGCCACTAAAAGAGATCGCCGACGCAAATCATTTCCCTTTCGTCGATCAATATTCAGCGACCCGTGCGACGCTCGAAAAGCTTGTCGCTGATAAAGCAGATAATGTCGATCCTTTTCCTGACAGCGTGCACACCGATTCCGATGGCGGCCTATTGATGGCTCACGCTATCTTGACCGGGTTGAAATCGCCAACCATTGTCAGCGACGCGTCGATTGCATTGGCAGGAGATGCCCAAACAACGCGGTGCACGGTAACAAACTTGAAACGCGGCGATGGCGCTCTTGAGTTCGATCGCCTCGACGAGGCACTGCCATTTCCAACAACCGCAGACTGGGACGCGATGCTTCCCTACGTGAACAATCTTGCGGATCTCAATTGGTATGGACTTAAGGCACTGGGGTTGCCAGCAGGGACATATAGCATTGCAATCGACAGTGTGGAAATCGCACGACACTCAGCCGACGAACTTAATCAAGGTGTTAACTTTGGTAACGTTCGTACCGGACCAGTCTACGCACAATCACTAAAAGTCTCCGAAGCAATAAACGCTAAAAATCAAATCGTCCATAGTCGTTTCCGCGGCGTGGTCCTGGCCAACATTCCCGATTGGCTGACTGACGCAGCCGTCGAGTTCAAGCCAAAGGAACTCGTAAAGCGAAAACAGCTCATCGATGAGAAACAAGCTGAAATCCATGCAATGGCAATGCCAGTAAAACATCACTGGGACGTCAAATTGGTAAAGTAGCACTAAACTGCTACATTCGTTTCGTTTTCGATTTCTGACTCCCTAGTAACACTGCTAACCCTATCATGCTCGGTCAGATTGCTCCGCTTCGTTTTGCACTGCGTCTTGAGTTGTGGTCTGTCGTATCACGATGCCTGTTACTTATTCTATCGATCGCCAGCTCGCGTTTCTTGCGGGCTGATGATGCCGTCACGTTCAATCGAGATGTGAGGCCGATTCTGGCAACAACGTGCTTCCGGTGTCACGGTTTTGATGAGAAGACGCGTGAGGCGGATCTGCGACTTGATACCGCTGATGGTGCGTTCGCAAAACGAGCAAGTGGTGACGCCGCAATCGTCCCAGGCAATGTCGAAGCAAGTTTGGTATGGAAACGCATTTCCGCGACCGATCCAGAAGTTGTCATGCCTCCACCGGAATCGAAGCATCAGCTCAATCACGCTCAAAAGGAAGTCATTCGCCAATGGATCGAACTGGGCGCTGCCTACCAAAATCATTGGTCCTTCGAGGCGATCATGAGCCCTTCGCCGCCTGCTGGTTCCGCGAGTTCCTTAATCGACCTGTTCCTGGATCGTGAGCTTGCGGAGCGACATCTTCAACGTATGCATCAGACGGACCCATCAACGCTCCTACGACGATTGTCTTTCGCATTGACAGGGCTACCACCTTCACTCGAGGAAGTAAGCCGCTTTTTGCATAATCCAAGCGACCAGGTTTATCGTGAGATGGTCGACCATTACTTGAGTTCAACTCGTTTTGGCGAAGAGATGGCAAAGCACTGGTTAGACGTTGCCAGGTACGGTGACACGCATGGCCTGCATCTGGACAACGAACGACAAATGTGGGCGTATCGAGATTGGGTCATCGATGCCTTCAACCGCAACTTGCCGTTTTCTGAATTCACCATCGAACAACTCGCGGGTGATCTATTGCCGTCGCCAACTCAATCACAACTTGTCGCCACTGGTTTCAACCGCTGCAATGTGACCACTGGGGAAGGAGGTGCGATCGATGATGAGTTTCGCTATCGATACGCTGTCGATCGCACAAGCACTGCGATTCAAACATGGCTTGGGCTCACCGGCGGTTGTGCTGTATGTCATGATCACAAGTACGATCCGATTACCAGCCGAGATTATTATTCGATCTACGCGTTCTTCAACAATGCCATGGATCCGCCAATGGATGGCAACATCGATAGTACAACACCGTTTTTGCGGCTATCGAAACCAGATCAAGATGCGAATCGTATGGCATTCGAAGAACAGTTGTTGAAAGCCAAGAACGATCTTGAGCATGCTGCATCCCAAGTCGCCGCAGCGCCGCCAGGATCATCGGCAGTGGATGACACGTGGATCGACGATGCGCTGCCCCTCGGCTTCACAAGCAGCAACACCTCGCGCAATCCGACGCGATGGAGTGATGTGTCATCCGGTCCGCTTTCGAACGGTCCTGCCGCCAAAGGATTTCGCTCGCTAAAGCAAGAGTTTGGTGATCGTAGCGAAGAGCGTCTCGCCGCTGGGTGGTTTCCGCTGGTCATTCCCGTCGAACCGGTGGTGCACGTTCAATTGCGAATCGATAGCGTCCATCCACCTTTGGCAGTATTTCTGGAAATTGTTACTGACAAGGGGAATCAACGATGGATTTGGAGCGATTCGAACGAACTTGGGACAAAGGTTGGCGGCGAAAAACCTCTAGGTCCGCTCCCTCCCGTCGACCAATGGACAACTCTCGAAATCACAGCACCGAACATCACGCTTCCCGTAGGAGCTCAAGTCACACAAATCAAGGTGGGACAATTCGGAGGGATCAGTTGGTGGGATGACCTTGGCGTACGCGGTGCATCAATCGCTGACGCCGATCCTCGCAAGAATGCTAAAGCTTGGTGGGCCTCACGAAAAGATCAGGACACGGGGATCGGAAGTGATGAAGTGAAAGCGGTGCTGAAGCAGGGGCCACCCGCCGAAGGTGAAAGTCCCATGATGGCTGCGGTGGAGACACTCTATCGTGCTTACATTGATCCTTATCCTCCACCATCCATTGTGGACCTTCGCAACGAATACGCGGCCAAACGCGTTGCGATCGAAAGATTACAATCAGAAATTCCAGGCACCTTCACTTTTGCGGATTCGGCTCAACCACGGCAATCGTTTGTGATGGTGCGCGGCCAGTACGACAAACCGGGAGCCGCGGTCCTGCCGACCACTCCGAGCTTCTTGCCGCCGATGACGCCAGCCGACGCGGCAAAACCAACGCGTTTGGACTTCGCAAGATGGCTTGTTTCAAGCGATCAACCGTTGACTTCGCGAGTCACGGTCAACCGATTTTGGCAACAGATATTTGGAATGGGACTCGTCAAAACAAGCGACGACTTCGGCACCCAGGGCTCGCTTCCCAGCCATCCCGAATTACTCGACTATCTTGCCAACGCGTTTCGTGATGGCGGTTGGGATGTTAAGGTTCTCATCAGATCCCTTGTCATGAGTGATGCATTTCGTCGAGATTCAAGCGTTACGCCAGAGCTTTTGAATGCCGATCCAGAAAACAGGTACCTTGCCCGTGGTCCCCGATTACGGCTCGATGCCGAACAAGTCAGAGACAATGCCTTGGCCGTAAGCGGACTTCTCAGCGCTCAAATGGGCGGCCCCGGCACGAAGACATATCAGCCAGAAAACATTTGGGAACCGGTAGGATATGGAGACAGCAATACGCGATACTACTTGCGTGATCGAGGCGAGTCTGTTTACCGACGAAGTATTTACAGCTTCTTAAAGCGGACCGCACCAGCACCGTTCATGAGCAACTTTGATGCACCCAATCGCGAGCTTTTCTGCACACGCCGCGAGAGAAGTAACACACCGCTACAATCTTTACAGTTGTTGAACGATGTGCAGTTCGTCGAAGCGGCGAGAGCATTAGCGCAACGAATGATTTCTGAAGGCGGTGCCACTTCAAAAGAACGATTGAATTGGGCCTATCGCGATGTCCTTTCACGAGACATACGCCAAGTCGAGTTAGAACCGATATCAATGTTACTTGGGGAATGGAAGCAACGATATGCCGACGCGCCAAATGATGCTCGAAAATTATTGCAGGTGGGGCAAGCGAAAGTTCCTGCTGGTATTAGCGAGTCAGAGCTAGCCGCCTACACCTTGGTGGCCAACCTGATTTTGAATTTAGACGAAGCGATCAATCGTTAGTAAAGAGAGGATTAAAAGTACGATGTTAGAAATCATTCAAAATCGCCGCCAATTTTTCGGCTCCAATGGCTTGCGATTGGGAGCGTTGGCGATGGCCTCGATGGGCTTGCCTGATGCTTCTGGTGAAGCCACTTCTCGTAATGATCGGGTTCATCCACCGCTACCAGGACTTCCGAATTTCCCGGCAAAAGCAAAGTCGATCATTTACCTTCACATGAATGGAGGACCTTCGCAGATTGATTTGCTGGATTATAAGCCGGCGCTCAATGACCTATTTGACAAGGATCTTCCCGATTCAGTTCGACTGGGACAACGCATCACGACGATGACAAGCGGTCAATCGAGGCTGCCCGTTGCTCCTTCAAAGTTCAAGTTCTCTCAGCATGGAAGCTGTGGTCGCTGGATGAGCGAATTGTTGCCTTATACCGCCAAGCAGGTCGACGATATCGCTGTTATCAAATCGGTACATACCAATGCGATCAATCATGATCCCGCCTGCACGTTTGTAATGACAGGCAGTGAGGTCCCAGGGAAAGCGAGTCTTGGGTCCTGGTTGGCCTATGGTTTGGGCAGCGAAAGTAACGAGCTTCCTGCATTTGTCGTGCTCACTCCGACTTGGAGCGCAGGAGCGGCGGCTCAGGCATTATTCACTCGCATGTGGAGCAGTGGTTTTCTGCCAACGCGGTTTTCCGGCGTCGCGCTGCGAAGCGGTAGCGATCCGGTTTTGTATTTGCAAAATCCTCCCGGCGTCGACCGAAGTGATCGACGGAAGATGCTGGACGTGATCGGGAAATTGAATCAACAGTCCTTCGATCGACTCGGTGATCCAGAAATCCAAACTCGAATTTCACAGTACGAGATGGCCTTTCGAATGCAGCAGAGTGTTCCAGAATTAGTGAACTTGACGCAGGAGTCCCAATCAACGCTTGAGCTTTACGGACCTGACGTCCAGAAACCTGGCTCGTTTGCCGCTAGCGTCTTGCTTGCACGCCGGATGGTGGAGCGAGGCGTCCGCGTTGTTCAATTGCTACATCGAGGATGGGATCAGCACGGTAACATTGCCGGTGACCTGCCGGCACAATGCCGCGACGTTGATCAGGCTTGCGGTGCACTTTTGGCCGACTTGAAAATACGGGGTTTGCTTGAATCAACTCTAGTCGTTTGGGGCGGTGAGTTTGGCCGCACGGTTTATTGCCAAGGCGGATTGACTCGCGAAAACTACGGACGAGACCACCATCCTCGATGTTTCTCGATGTGGATGGCAGGAGGCGGAATCAAAGGTGGCATCTCCTACGGAGAGACGGATGACTTCAGCTATAACGTGGTTGAGAATCCAGTGAACATAAACGACCTCAACGCAACGATCCTGCATTGCATGGGTATCGATCACGAAGGATTTGCATTTGCATCGCAAGGCCTCGATCAACGCCTAACGGGCGTTGAGCCGAGCAAGGTAATCAATGATTTACTTGCGTAGAATCCCGCTGGCTTGCCCAGCGGAAGTTTCGGCTTTGGCCCTAATGAGATTGGTCGACGCAGCTTTCTGGTGTTGTAGGGCCAGAACCGAACGAACCGCTGGGCGTGCCAGCGGGATTTATTCAATCAGAATAGTTGTGAAATCTCGCCGTGAACGATTTTCCCTCAGCAAAATGAACGGTTTTAGCGGTACGGCGTTGGGCTTGTCCGACTTGTCCCCGTCGGGCCACGATCACAATCAGATCGCGAAGAAGAAATGACGTCAGCCACGGGCGGAGTCCCAAAGTACTTACTTAACTTAGGACCGTTCGATCAATAACTGTCCGGTTGTTGACGTGGGATAGGCTGCCAGCC
>JAYVSE010000198.1:0-19412 GCA_043775635.1 Planctomycetaceae bacterium
AAGCCTGGACACCAGCGCGGCCAAGCGAACCATCACGTCTCCTCCTACGTTCTGACCATGAACGGAAAACCAGGGCTTAAAATCCGTTAGAGTCAGCAATTCATTTCGCAAGCTTGGCGGTACGCACTGGACTATCGGCGATGGTCTCAACCATTCTGGCACGATACTCCATCAAGCTGTTGTCACCTTGAAAGCCAACGACGGACTCGTCCCAATCAAGTTGCTTGCTCAGTACTCGACCGCCATCGATATCAAAGCGAATCGAGCCATTGCTGAGTTGTTGTACCAATTGCGCTTTGATTGAGCCTTCTTCGATGGGCGTCAGGACTTCACTGCGGATAGATAAAGTGGCAACGCCGGTTTCAACTTTCTCCAGCGTAAAGACCTCGCGGATTTTTACTGCCCTGATGTCACCGCTTTCACCACGCACTTTAATTTCTTTAGGAATATTCCAGGAGCCACCGACGGCGATCGGTTCTTCTGGCAAGCTGACCGTCAGTCCTCCCATTCCTAGTTGCGACTCGGTGCCAGCGTGCGTTTTACGCTCGATCTCTTGGCCGCGTGCATCGATGGAAACCGTCGATAATGGCGTGCCGAGTTGTTCAGCGACTTTTTCAAACTCTGCGGGTGGCGCGGTACTTGCTTTGCTGTCCCAACGAATCTCTGGCTTTTCGCCGGTTTGCTGCATCATTTCCACTTTGGCAACCGAATGCTCGAATTTCATATTCTCGGGTGTCGTTGGCGACTGAAAATTCCAAACTTTTTCGCTGACCGTGTGCACTTGTGAAACTTCTTCTACGCCGCGAAGTCGGGTTTTGGTCTTCGCGATGTGCGTCACTTCATAAAGCACAGTTTCGCCCTCCTTGAAGCGGTAGCGAAGCGTGTATTTTTGGGCAGCAGCGGTCTTGGCTGAATCCGCAGCGGTAACCGAGGTCGCGAACGACAGCAAAACCGCCCATGCAACCACGCGTGACCCAAGTTCGGAAAGTCGTTGGAGAGTACCTCGATTGACTAAGTATCGTAAAGAATCATGTGTAAGTTTGCTAAGTGCAGCGGTCACAGCAGCGCCTCCCTGGCTTGATAGTGAATCAATCGTTCAACCTGGAACTTTCGCAAAATAAGCCGAAAGAGGCAACAGTGATTTGATTTGCATTGTGCAATCTTTTGTCGTTGACTTTTGCTCCGCGAAAGAATGGAAGAGCGCTCTTTCGCGGAACGAAAGGCGACATATATTTGCCGCACGATGCTTACAGGCTTGGTCAACAACTATACTGGTTGAATAAATCCCGCTGGCTCGCCCAGCGGATCGTTCGGTTTTGGCCCTACAAGAGTGCGCCAGGTCGGCCGAAAATCCCGCTGGGCGAGCCAGCGGGATTCACTTGCGGGGAAGCATCGCTGGGTAGGGCCAAAGCCGAAACTTCCGCTCATGCCAGTCTAGTTGGCATGGGGTCCGAAGCAATTTGAAGATGTTTATGCATGGTTCTCAATCGTCACTTTGAAGTCGTGACTCAGATGATACGCTTCGTTTCGGTGGCTTGGTGATGTCAAAATAGCGTTTATCGAAAACGTTATCACTGACGAACCAGGGTGACCCATCGGGATTTCGATACATCTTGGCAGCTTCCGCAGCATTGAGTGGTCTTGCTCCGACACGTCCAAAGACTGCGATCTGATTTCCGCTCTCGTCAACGGCTCGGTCGCGGTCAATCCCGCGGCTGATTGCGAGTGCGTGACCTTCCTTTGGCAGCTTATAACTAGCCACCAAAAACGGCGCTGGACGTGGGCTAAAACCGTCATTGCCTTCCACTTCGGGACTGGTCAATTGAATCACGCGAAGGCCATTGATTCCGTCAGCAACATAAGCAAATTCGCTTACGTTAGTGATCCCAAGCTGAACATCATGCGCGTCATTGATGCAACCATTAGCATTGTAAACTTGGTCGACGAAAGCCTCTTCAGGCGTCGTGACGTCCAAGATCGCGAGCCCATGCTTGCCAGCGGCGACATAGGCATAAGTTCTGGCAACATAGATTCCGTGTGCATCTTCGACTTCAACTTCATGCACGATGCGTGGTTGTGCCAAATCGGTCACATCCAGGACGCTCACACCATGTTCGTCAGTGACAAACGCGTACCTAAACTGAACCGCAACACTATGCGGATGATGCAGATCGCTTAAAATCGCCGTCACCTTCGGGCAGGTTGGATCGTTTAAATCGACAACCACCAGCCCCGCGTTACAGCAAATGTAGGCATACGTACCAGCGATCGTGATTGACGACGCACCTTTAAGAATGTTGTTGGGGTTGAACGTCAGTGCTCGCTCGAGATAGTTGTTGAGTGGATTGCCATCCAGCAACGTACCCGCACCGACAAGGATCAAGCCTTCCTCTCGGTCAGTGACGTAGATGTATGCGTACATCCCATGGACAGCCGACTCTTCGTTGGTCGGATCTTGTAGTCGCGTCGGATCGGGCGCGATCGTAGCGGGCGATGCAACACCGGTCGCATATTTCGTTCGAACGTAGAATCTCTGTCCCAGCGGCGACACCGGTGCCGTCGTGATTCTTTCTGCAAATGCTTTGTGATCGATGAAAGCGATGTCGAAAATTCGCAGTCCACCCTCGCCACATGCAGCGTACATGTATTCTCCACGGTGCTGCAAATCAAGCACTTCTGGGTCACGATATCGTGGAGAAATTACGTCCAGGATATCGCGTCCAGGGTGTTCATGACTGTGTTCGAGCTTTCGATGATGTTCGAGGTGCTCTTTGTAATTGTCGGGATAAGAAAGCTTGTGAAGCGAGCTGCCAATGACTGCTTGCGGCTCGGTACTTTCAGTCGTAACAACGGCTTCGAAGCCATGTTCACCCGCCGCGACGTAGCAGTACTTTCCAATAAAGTTCGTGTAGCCGGTGCCTTGCATCAGTAACTGTGCCATCGTTGCATTGTTGTCTCCTGCTCCTGAAAGGTGGCAGTCTGTGCAAGACTTCGTTTCATAAACGCCGGAATGATTCGGATCGGCTTCGTTAGCCCAACCAGCGCCACCGCGCACGGTGTGAGGAACGTTGGTACTGAACGCGATCCCACTCATCCCATCGCCGCTGATGGTTTGTTGTTGTGAATAGATTGCTTCACGATTGGCATTGAGGCTCGAGACGTGAATAGCACAGCTACTTCGCGCCGGACCGATCCGATTACCCGTAACGGTTCCATCGCGAGCGAGCATAAACACGTCGTCACGCAACGTTTGAAAGTTGTAGCTTGTACGATTGCGGGTAACGTCGCCGTTGTTGTGTAGCTCCGGTGATTTAATATTAGCACGCTGGGTCAAGTGGCATCCAAAGCAACTCGGGTTCCAACTGCTATGACAGGTAATGCAGGACATGTTGTTGTTTCGGTGAGCACACTTCATCAACTCATCCGTCGAAGTTCCGCCCCATGTCGGCCTGCCGTTATCGCCCATTCTTACGCTTTTCGCCGCGTGACTTCGCGGGTTGTAGTCCGGATGGTTTGGGCGAATCGTATCTGCCGTTTGCTTGACTTCCCACCAAAGATCTGGCTCAACCGTGCTGCGCTGGACCAGCTTTGGCTTTTGGCCTGGTTCATAAATGATCTCAAAACGAGGCTTGCCAAACGTTGTTCGCATTCCAAGCAAGTTGCTGCCGCCAACCGGCGCGGCCGGGCCGCTGGTTGGCAATCTTGGAGCTTGACCCGCAGTCAGTTGTGCCTCAACTTTTTCGGGTAGCGTTTGTTCTGATGTTCCATGGCAATCGATGCACTGGATTTCGATTGCCGCGCGAACTTCGCTGTACAGCTTTGTATTGCCATGGCCATCGTTGTAGAAGTGACAGTCGGTGCAGTGCATCCCTTTTTCCATATGGATGTCCATCATGTGGACGGGGAGACCGTCATGGCATTTGCCATCCTGTTGTTCTTCTGTCGTTGGTGACTTCACCGCTGCAACAAGTTTTTCGTTGGTGACCTCGTTGACAGGATCGTTCTTCCAGTCAAGCATTTTGCCCTTACGGTCTTTCTTGAAGACAGCGCGAAATACCCAACCGTGTCCGTGGAAATCTGCAAATTGCGTTTTTCTTAGATGGGGATTAAGATCGGTTACATTTTCAAGGAATTCGGGGTCGCTCCAGTTGCCGCGAGCAGCCGCTTCTTCAGGATTAAATTCCGTAGCCCGGATGTATTCCTCTGCGGTGAGTTCTTTCTGTTTTTTCGGATACATGAATTCGCCATCCGTTTCATTGTCCCACCACATGAAACCAACGTACGTATTGAGAACGTTCGTTCCGGGGTGAATATGACAGACGATGCATTGGCTAGTTGGCATGCGAAGTTCAAATTTGTGCTGAATCGGATGCCCTGGCTCGTCCTTGGGAATCGTAGGGTCGATGGCCTTAACCCAGTCATCGACTTCGCTCGCAGCGGTCCCGCGATTGCCATACTTGGCAGTGAAACCACTATGAGTGTGGCTACGGTCATTTGCGTAGAGAACGTGACAAGCGCTACAGCCGCTGCTGCGGTAGTCACCTGCGTGATCGTTGGTGCCAAGGAAATTCAAGGTTGGGTCAAGCAAACGTGTTTTCGCAAGCCCGATGTAAACTGGGTCAGTTCGATTTTCTGTGCCCATACCTCGATTGCTCAAACGTTCGCGCGGACGCCCCGGCTCTTCGGTGCGTTCGGGAATGCCAATCTCAGGACGGAAGCGACCGCCTCGTTCAAAGATGCGAAGCGTGTTGCCAGGTTGCGATACCTGGTACGGGAAAAGCGGATCGAGGCTGGCCAATACCCCTTTCGTTCTGGTTTCTTCTTCCGTGGGCAGCGGCACAGTTTGCATCCGCTGAGGGGCGCCTCGCATGCTGTAGGATTCACCGAATTGCGAGAGTTTGTTCCCCGTTCCGCCGTTGTTATATAGTGCAGCGCCCCACAGCATGCATCCGTGAGTCATCATGCTTTTACGAAGCTGCAACACTTCGTTGGCATGACATTGCCCACAGGCGATATGCGCTACTCGTAAGTCACCAGGGTTCATGAACCGAACGAATTCCGGCGATTCATGGTTTAAAAGCGCGTAACTGCGAACGGGATTGGCGCTGCTGTTCCAAACATTTGCAATCGACGGTTGGACGTGAGCGAATTTTTTGTCTAATGTCTGAGCATTCCCACCATGGCAGTCAGTGCAGCCGATTTGGACTGTGTTTTCAGGGTGCATGTTGCCGACGTTCGCGTGGCAATGCACACAACCTTCGCTTTTCGCAAAGGCATCGGCTGCGGTTTGGCGTGCTAGGTTGTCATGTCGCAGTTCTTCAGGTATCGGATAGGATGAATTATCCGCGATTCCAAGGCGTCGAGCGAGGTCCCAGGGGTCAGTCCCCTCAGGCGCGATATCTGGTTCTTTGCCACCCGCCGGGCCTGCGGCTTGATAGCCTTGGAAATCGAAGGTTACGAGTTTTAGAGTGCCGGTCGTTGATGTGCCGGAAGTTGATGTATCGGCATTCGGATCGACAGGGCGACCATGATAAGTACCGTTGAAAAGCGAGGCAGGTAATGGTGTGCGTGGATCAACTCTCTTTGCCATCGAGGAGTTGGTTGCAGGCACCGCTGGGATGATTTTCTTCACCTCGCCGCGGCGAGTGTTGTTGATCCAATCTCGCAGCGCTGGCAGCGAGCCACCAAAAGTTGATTTTTTCGCAACTCTGGTTGGCAATGCATCGTCTTGAGCCGACGCGGGGTGCGTGAAAGTAAGGCAGAGGATTGCCAGTGCGACAATTGCCAGGGCGACAATACGAATGCGGTGATTGGATCCGTCCATGGCAGTCATTCAAAAAACCCTCTTTCAAACAATGCCTAGTATTCAAGGACCATGTCCACGAATCCAGCAACGGGATTGTTGGATCGTCCTTGAAGACCACGGAAAAGGTCTTGAAACCCTGCCCCTGTTATCAAGGTCGCCAGACCTCCTTGGAAAACAATGTTGTTATTCAACAATGGACGATATTCAACGCCAGTACTAATGTCGGTTCCGATGAAATTACGAACTTTACCGGTAAACAGGTAAGTTTCCAGCGGGCTCGTTTGATCAAACCACAAGAAATTGACGTTGTTTATCGACCTTAGACGAGGCGTGAGGTCCGCGTCTAGCCCAAGATTATACAAGTGCAACCCTGGATTGACGAAGTTTTGTTGTCCCTGGAATTTGCTTGATTTCAGGCTGGGGTTCAAGCTTAAACGATTGGTCAATTCAACACCAAACAATCGAATCCCTTGTCGGCCCCAGTAGCTGAATTCCGTGCCTGCGAAGTTTGGATTGGGAAAGATTGCATCAAAACCGGTGGCTTTGCCATCACTGGCATTGCTATCACCGCTATTGTAGAAGTACGACGTTCGAAATCGGACCCAGTCGCGGTCGTAGGACAACTCTACCGCTGCCATATAGGCGCTGATATCGACTCGACGACCTGCAATCGGGTTCAAGTCGTCACGACCGAGGACATAGTAGAACGCTGAGCTGAGATTGAACCGTTCAATGTGTCCATTGGTAGCGGTACCGAAGTAATACGAGCGAACATCGTGTTCCGCGAAGACACCAACGGGATCAGGTCGAACGAGAAAGTTGTTGAGATCAAACTCGGTTGACGGTTTGTCTCGGTTGGCATGGAATGAGAAATTTAGGTTGTTGCCCGGATACAGAAAGTCATTGCGGTAGTAATTTGCGATCCAGGTGTTTTGATGACGGTCTTTATCAATGCGGTTCAACATGCTGTTCGTATCTTTTTCCGTCTGATCAAGCCACATGACGTTGTATTGATCGCGATTGCTCAGACGAGAGCCAAACAGTCGCACACCTCGATTGGTGTCTGAGAAAATGAACCCGCGAAAGTCACTTGTAAATAGTTGACTGCCAACGCGAACCGAGGCGAAATCGTAGTACGGACTCGTGTCAGCGAGCTTGGCCTCGAGAAAGTATTCTTCAGGTGTGAAGTCTTGACGAAAGCGACTGTGTCCAGCGCGAACGTCAGGATTGACAACACCAAGTTCATTCGCGTTCAGATTGTTCATGTTGTAAATGAACGTGGAACGCACACGCCAATCGACTGGCTTAAAGGAGGAATTTCCGTGAAATAGCTCCGTCGTTAAAGACGTATTCTGAACCGTCAAGACAGAGTTTGGATTCCCAAAGAACTCCGCTTCGCCAGGATTGCGCGTTGCTTCAAACGGCGTTGTCGGCGTTGGCAATTGCCGGCCTTCGAGCAGCGTTTGGCTGCGCGCGGTAAGCTTCAAAAACGTATGTTGACCGTAGATCGGGAAGTCGCCCTTCAAAACGTTTTGATTGTAGGGGTCCCACCAAGCGCCTTTGACACCTGGGTAGTCATCCATCACGGGGTGGCCTTTGCCGTAGCGATCCGCAGCGGGCAAACCCAGTCGCCAGCGATCTTCGACGGGGATGAAATGACTACTGGTCTGCCGTTCGGTTGGTTGAACGCCTGTCGGTCCTGTAAATCCGTAGGGATATTGCCTCGGTACTCGGTCCAGCGGATTTGTGTGATCCTCGCCTGGTGCAATGCCCGTTAGAGCGTCAGCTCTTTCGTCCGCGCTGCGAAGCACGGGTGGACGGATGTCCTCTACCGGACGAACGTCATCGATCAGCGTTGCGAGACTGACGCCAGCGTCAACAGCAAGCCCCGCATCAACGGCACCTTCGTCAGCTATTAGCGACGAGATCGGCTCGCTGGCTCCGTCGTTTATCTCAAGTTGCGATTGCGCGGACGCTGTAGACGCAATCATCAGCAGCGCCGAAATGGCGTATCCGATGAGGGGTCTTTGAATCGTTCGCATGTTTATCTTAACGGAAACTGCGGATAAAATGGTTACAGCGCTTCCCCGCCAATTGGGATTAACGATTGTATCGGCAAAAGAGCGGGGGAAACTTGGTATCGACTTTTCGGATTTTTCGGATTGTTCGGAGCATTTCAATCTTTTTGCTTTTAGCGGGTGCAACGAACCGACGTTGAATTAGGATTGTTCTGGCCCCACGAGTGGGTTTGCGAACGGGTCTGTGAATAGGCGAAACTGCGAGAAACACAATGAAACGTAAAAATAACCGCCCGCTGATTGTCGAAAACCTTGAGCGTAGAGAGGTTTTTGCTAGCGACGTTCTATCCAGTTCACACAACAGGGCACTCGCGGCGGACGTCAACAGTGATTCCAAAGTAAACGCAACGGATGCGTTGTTGATCATCAATGCGATGACCCGCCATAACCGTGGTTCCGTGTTGAGCAGCGTCAACACCGCTGCGCAGAATCACTATGACGTTAACAATGACGGATTAACAACGGCCGTTGATGCCTTGAATGTGATCAATACCATTGCTCGCGCCGCCATCGTACCGATTGTTGCACCCATCGTACCGATTGTTGCACCCATCGTACCGATTGTTGCACCCATCGTACCGATTGTCGCTGCTGCGTTGGTGGATGATCCAGGCAAGGCCCCTGGCGTCGGATCAATCTTTCAAGCGACCTTCAACACAGCCGAAAAAAATAACGCTGCGAATCCTGCATTAGAGAATTTGCTGACTGACGCTGATGTTAAAACGCTACTCGACCGCGCCTCGATGGCATCGAGTTCGAACGACGGGATCATCGCGATCGTCGATCGCGCTGGACGCATTCTAGGCGTGCGGGTCGAATCTGACGTTGCTACGGCCTTTCAGGGACGAGCCAAGGAACTTGCATTTGCGATCGATGGTGCCGTTGCGAAAGCCCGTACCGCCGCATTCTTCAGTAGCAACGAAGCGCCTTTGACCAGTCGAACGATTCGCTACATCAGTCAATCGACGATGACGCAACGCGAAGTCGAATCTTCGCCTATCGGCGCCGATCCACGGTACGTCGGCCCTGGATTTGTCGCGCCAATCGGTGTCGGTGGTCACTTCCCTCCGCAAACCGCATTTACTCCTCAAGTCGACTTGTTCGCGATCGAGCATCAAAGTCGCGACAGCAAGACACATGCTGGTGCGGACGGTATTAAAGGCAATGGCGACGACTTCGTCCTGAATAGTCGATTCAACGCTGATCGTGACTTCGTCCCCGCGATTGCGGACAACTTCTTTAATACATGGCCCGAGTCTTATGGCGCGGCGAGTGGCATCGCTCCCGAATTGCAATCTCGCGGCATTGCCACGCTTGCGGGTGGAGTGCCGCTGTACAAGCTGACCAAAAACGCTGCTGGTGGTTTTGATCTTAAATCGGGCGCACCTCTTAGTAAATCAGTAAATTTAGTTGGCGGCATCGGTGTTTTCTTTCCTGGTATTGATGGCTACGCAACACACGAACAAAATTTTGTCCACGCTTCACAGCGTCGTGGCCAGGCGCAATCCGAAGCGTCGCGTCAAAACTATTACAAGGTCCTGGAAGCGGAGTTTGTCGCCTTGGCGGCTGCATCGGGTAATGACAAGCTTGTCAACGGCAGAGTCGAAAATGGAAATATTATATACAATAACGATTTTTCTCGTAATCTTTCGTTTGTAAATGATGTGCTGCCACCTGCGGAACGGTTCGTTTCACTTGCGGGCCGTATCGATCTTGTTGGTCTCACGCTGGAGATCTACGGTCCGACACCAACCAGGGAAAACAAAAACCCAGGTATCGATCAACTACTCAATCTTGGTCGACAACTTGGCAGAGGCACAAGTAGTGGTGTCGACATGGACGTGACGACAACCCCAGGGCAAAAGTACCTTAACGGACAAGCGGTCCCCGAACGTTGGCTAGTTGCTCCTCACGCGTCTTCACAACCCGGAGGATTGACCGCCGCGGATGTTGAACGAATCATCACGCAAGGGGTCACTCAAGCGAACGCGACGCGCGCTGCGATTCGCCTGGACGTTGATAACAATTTTCGCCCTGGGGCAAAGACTCGTATGGTTCTTTCCGTTGCCGATACGAACGGAGACTTACTTGGTGTCTTCCGTATGCCCGATGCAACCATTTTCTCAATCGACGTATCGATTGCGAAAGCGCGCAACACAGCTTACTACGCTGATCCGAATGACTTACAAGACGTTGATCGCATCGATTTCAACGCCGACGGTGTCTTCGGGCCGCCTTCAACTTCACTGAGGACCTCTGGGGACTCGTTGCCGTTGGGCACTTCGCTGACCAATCGCACATTCCGGTTTCTGGTTGAACCACGATTCCCAACCGGCACCGAATTGCCAAGGGACGCAGCCAATGGACTCGTGAATGACGCGAACCGCACGCTTCGCCAACAAAAATCGGAGGTGGCGAAAATTGTTGGACCGGAAAGCATACTGCAAATGCCAGGCATCAATCCACTGACTGGTGAAGACCTGGATCAAAACAACCCTCTACCGGTGTCTGTTTACAACAATCCCAACACTACGACCATCTTGTCGTTCGCTTCGTTTGTGCCAAGTCGCAATTTCCGAGATCCCGGTGATGCTTCCGTCGTGATCGACGGGACCGCAACGGCTCAGCCACTTGCGAACCAAAACGGAATCGTGTTCTTCCCCGGTAGCACCTCGCTGCACTTGAACGGGAATGCACAATTGCTTGTCGGCGGGTTTGGCGTCAGCGGTGACGGTGTGGATCAAGATGACGTCGTCACCGGTGCCGGGCAATCAGGCTTCGCACCGCCTCAATCGATCCGCGTCGACAACTATAACGTTGGCAAAGTCCGGCTGCCGTTCCAGAAATACAACCGCAATCCAACCGGGAGATAGTCTCATGCTGATACCGCGCGGCTCGCTTCGTGCCGCTAACGGCAACTGCCAAACCAGGAAATATCCTTGATGACGACGCGTCGTGAATTCCTAGTCCGCGCGACTGCCGGTACGGCGGCGTTGACCCTGGGACTCAGCGCTGGAGCGACGCAAGCCGCTGAGGATGCCACACAACCGAGGGTCGCGTTCTTCGTCGTTGGCGATACGCATTACCTGGCAAATAACGAAACGCCCTCACGAATGGATTTACAATCGGCCGAGATCTGCGGGCGTTTGGTTGACACGCTCAACGGCCTTCCGGGAACTGAGATTCCCGGGGAGGCCGGTGGTGGAAAGGTATGCCAGGCTTCAGGACTCATTCATGCTGGCGACATCATCGACACCGGCGACAAGAACGGTCGCGTTCAGGAAGAGATGCAGAAGACTGAGTGGTCCGCCTATGCCGACGACTACGGCCTTACCGGATCGGATGGCCGGTTGAAGATGCCGGTCTATGAAGTCTTCGGCAATCACGATGCGCCGCACGGAACTGGTTGGGCGCTAGACAAAATCATCGAACGAAACAAGCGACGTCCCGGCGTCGGTAATGTTTCCGAAAACGGGTTGCATTACTCATGGGACTGGGGACCAGCTCATTTTCTCAACGTCGGGCTCATTGTCGGCACCGACAGGCAGGTGACTCGAAACCGCCGCTACGCCGCGCTCGACAGTCTCGATTTTCTTATTGCCGACCTGCGTGAGAAAGTTGGCACGAGCGGCAAGCCGGTGATTATCACGCACCATGTCGACATGGCCCGCTACACAGGTCCCTGCGATCCGAACGCCCCGGCCGACAGCAAAGAATGGGACCCATGCGACGTGCAGGCGTTTTACAAAGCGATTCAGGGATACAACGTCGCCGGCATTTTTTACGGCCACACGCACGTCCGCAACATCTTTCGTTGGGACGGCACTTCGCCCACGGCGCCGACCGGTTTGCACGTCTTCAACACCGACAACGCGAGTCACTTCAGCGGCGATGCACAGGCTCTGTTCTATGTTGAGCTCCACGACACGCAGTTGCTGGTTCGCGAATACCAAACCAAAGATGGCTGGAAGACCAGCTCTTTCACGCCGCAAACCTGGACCGCGCCGTTCGCGGCCTGAGTCCTGAATAGGTGGCACTTTCATGCGGGCTTCTGTGACCTCGTAATCACGGGCCTCGGCGGCCTGATTTTAGTACATGTAAGATCTAAGAATTACATCTTAGAGACATAGCACTTTGCTGTGGCATGTTAAACCGGCCTCTGAAGGATGCAGGCGTACACCAAATTCGTAGCAAATCGCTCGGAGGTGACTCGCTTCAAGTCAATCGTTCGCTTAATATAGGATGCTTGTTGCGATCAAGATCAACGGAGTGTGGTCTCATTTCCCAGGTTGGTTATGTGTCTTTACACCGGCTACCAAAGGGCTGTTTTCCGATCAGGTTCGGCTCTCTGTTTGCTTTCGATATTCTTGCCATGTGCATTGGCGCAGGAAACCGTTATTCAACCTCTGGAGTTGCGCCGGGACGATGCGGCTGAACGAGCGCTGCCGGGCCTCATCAAGGGCTCACACATCAAGGTGTTCATCCCGAGCTTGCCCTATCTCTATACCTCGCACTCGGTCAATGGCGCGCTGATCAAGCCATCGGACAATCCGCAGGGTTGGGAGTATGACATGGCCACGTCGCACAAACAACTTGACGATACGACTTATGAGTTCACCTTGCGCCAGGGCGTGAGATTCCAGGACGGTTCGCCCTTCGACGCCGATGCGGTCGTTCTGAACATGGACTATTTCAAACAAGCACCGGTGAAGTACAGCAAGATCGATAAGGTGTTCGATCACGCGGAGAAGATTGACGACTATACGGTGCGATTTCATCTGACCGAGAAATATGGCTCGTTTATGAACGATGCCATCTGGATGCAGTTTTATACAAAGACGTATTTGGAGACGAACACGGACCCGAAGACCGGCCAAAAAGTCGGTTGGAACGGCAAAGCAAACTGCCCCAACCTTTCCAAACCGGGGCCGTATGGTCTCGGGCCTTACATTTTGACCGAAGGTTATATCGAAGGCGACCGCCAGACGGACAAGGCCGTCTTGAAGGCAAATCCATACTACTGGGATAAGGAAAATTATCCCAAAGTCGAAACGGTGACGGTGTACACCCAGTTGGACACGGATCGGGCGAAGGACATGGCGCTCTATAAGGAAGGAGAACTCGATATCACGGTGATTCCGCCGGAAGACAAGGTCGAAACGATTCTCGCACCTTATAGCAAACTGGTGATCTCGCCATCGACCGACAACATCGCGATTCACATGAATTTGATCAACGGCAACCCACAGTTGCTGAATCGAGAAGTCAGGCGAGCGCTCAATGAGGCGCTTAATCGGCGCAATCTCTTGCATTTTGTGTACGAGGAAGAAGGGGAGCTGTCGCCGTTCTCGTCGTATTACCCTGGTGTCTCGGAAGTGAGCAAGTCGCTGCTGCCGATTGCAAGCGATCACGACCCGAATTCGGAGCAGACCCAGAATCGGTTACGCGGCATCCTCGATGGATTGACGCTGACTGTGCTGACGCAGGACCGGTACAAACCACTGTGGCGGGGCATCGAAACGCAGTTCAATCGGGTCGGTGTGAAGCTGGAGATTGAGTTCACCACCAGCGAAAAAGATATCTTCGAGCCGCTGCTGCAAACCAACGCCGGTAAAAATGAGAAAAAGTGGGATTTGCTCGTCTGGGGAAACGATGACTGGTACTTCAATCATCCGTTCACCGCGTTCTTTGTCTTCCGCACTAACAACGTTTGGAGTACCGTGTACCCAGATCCCGTGATGGACGAGTACATCGAAGACATGTTTCGCACGTCGGTGGCGGACTCCGAGTTCCTTTCGGTCTGTGACAAGATCATGCGACGGGCGTACGATGAAGCGTATATGCTTTTTGTACCGACCCCAAACAAAGTATTTGCCGTAAATAAAGAAGTTGTGTTTCGACCCTACAAGATGGCCTGCATTCCGTTGTGGAAGATTCAAATCACGGACCAGCATTGGTCAGTGCGAAAGGGAGTGTTTTCCGAGGATCGAATGCGACCGGTAGAAATCATTCGAATTAGCGATGATGTGGCACGGAGGCCGGAATGACCGATCGAGGTATTCGCTTCAAGCTGGTGGGTCTGATCGGCGTCGCGGTTGTGGCGTTCGTTGGCCTGGGAATTTACGGCATCTCCAATACCAACTCGACGTTCGATTGGGTTAAGAATGTCTATGACACGGCCGAAAGTTTTCGACAAGGTTCACAAAATGTCACACGGCCACTAGGCGAATTGCGTCAATTATCGCTATCCATCGTCATGGCCCCCAATCCAAAGTTGCAACAGAAACTGGCTGATCGGCAAAAGAAATTTACTGAAGACATAGACAGAAACTTAAGACAATGGAGGGTCGAAACGGGACGCGAGGCGGAAAATCAGGCCTTTCAATCGCTGCTCGACGAATGGCAACGCTACAAGAAAATCAAGGACGTGACCGTCACCAAGGCATTGGAGCGATATCGCGAAGAGGCCTTCATCAACGCGACCGGGGCAGAGCAAACACAATTTGAAATCGTCAATCGTCGGCTCAACGAATGGATGAATGCGAAAATCCAAAATGCGGAGCAAGTGTACCGAGAAGCGAACGAGCAGAACCGCCAAGTTTTTAGTGTTTCGTTGCTGGTGATTATGTTGCTGACGTTGGCTGTTTTCAGCCTCGGGTATTTGACGATCCGCAGCATCGTGCGGCCGATCGAAACCCTCAAAGCGGCCGCCGCCCGCATTGCCAACTGTGAAACGGTCCGTAACATCGACGTGCACTCACGCGATGAGTTGGGCAATTTGGCTCGCAGCATGGAGGTGATGGCGGAGGAGATCCAATCGCACTTGGCTCGACAACAAGCCGTGCAAGACGAAGTCCGCCAGCTCAATGCCAACCTGGAAAAGCGTGTTGAGGAACGGACTGCGGCGTTGGAAAATGCTGTCACCGAGTTGCTCGCCGCGAAGGAGGCTGCGGAGGAATCCAATCGGGCGAAGAGCGAATTCTTGGCCAACATGAGTCACGAGATCCGCACACCCATGAACGGCATCATCGGGATGACGGAACTGACGCTCGACACCGATTTGACGAACGAGCAACATGAATACTTAGAGATGGTCAAGAGTTCCGCCGACTATCTGTTGGCGGTGATCAACGACATCCTCGATTTTTCGAAGATCGAAGCTGGTAAGCTCGACTTGGATCCGATCGACTTCAATCTGCGCGACCAATTGGACGACACGATCGCCGCGCTGGCCATGCGGGCTCACGGAAAAGGGCTGGAACTTGCCTGTCATGTTTATGGCGACGTTCCCGACGAGTTGGCCGGCGATCCTGGTCGACTGCGGCAAATCATCGTCAACCTGATTGGGAACGCGATCAAGTTCACCTCCGAAGGCGAGGTGGTGATGCGTGTACAAAAGCAGCCGCTAGACGGCGATATGATCTGCCTGCATTTTTCGATTCAGGACACTGGCATCGGCATACCATCGGACAAAATGAATCGCCTGTTCAAGGCGTTCTCTCAGGTCGATATGTCGACGACGCGGAAGTACGGCGGCACCGGGCTAGGGTTGGCGATCTCGTCACAACTTGTCCACATGATGAACGGCAAAGTCTGGGTCGAAAGCGAAGTTGGTAAGGGAAGCACTTTTCACTTCACGGCTCAGTTTGGTGTGTCGAAGGACATGATTCCACGAAGGACGCCAGCAGGACTTGAAAAGCTTCAAGGGATGTCGGTGCTGGTCGTGGACGACAACGATACGAATTGCCGTATTCTGGATGAATTGCTGAGTACTTGGGGAATGAAACCGACCGTCGTTCAAAGTGGCCAAGCGGCGTTGATCGCGTTGCAAAACGCTTATCGCCGGGGCGAACCCTATGGCGTTGTTTTGTTGGACAACATGATGCCAGAGATGGACGGCTTTACGCTTGCCAAAGAAATCCGGAATCGCCCAGAACTTGTCGGTGCGACGTTAATGATGCTGTCGTCAGCCGATCGCCTTGAGAACGCGGCGCGTTGTAAAGAGTTAGGAATGAACGCCTATTTGACCAAGCCGATTCGACGCGCGGATTTGCTCAGTTCGATTCTAACTTCGGTCCACGCAGAACCGCTCAATGCGGTCGGCGGAGCGCCCCCGACGCAGGCGATTGAACCGTGTGTGAGAAGTCTGCGGTTATTGCTGACCGAGGACAATCTCGTCAATCAAAAACTGGCAATGCGCTTGCTCGAAAAACGCGGTCACAGCATCGTCATCGCTTGCAATGGACGTGATGCGATTGAGGCACTTCATCAGCAACATTTTGACGTCGTGCTGATGGACGTGCAGATGCCAGAGATGGATGGCTTGGAAGCGACGCAGGTCATTCGCGCCCATGAGCAAAATTCAGGCGGTCATGTTCCCATCATCGCGATGACGGCACATGCCATGAAGGGCGACCGGGAGCGATGTCTCAATATCGGTATGGACGGTTATATTTCCAAACCGCTGCACCCGAGCGAGTTGTTTGAAGCCGTCGAAAGTTTTGCGAGTTTGAGGAGCCGGACTTCGGACATCGTGTCATCAATAAACACGGACGCGAAACGCGTTTCCGTAGCTCGCTTTGATAAAAATTCGGCACTGATCAATGTCGGCGGCGACGTTAATATGCTGCGAGAAATCATCGAAGTATTCGTCGAGCTGTATCCCGGTTGGCTCGGAGAACTTCGCGACTCCATATCCAAAGGCGATGCGGCCACGGTGCGAAAAGTGGCTCACACGCTCAAAGGTGCCATTAGCACTTTCGGTCCGACCGAGGCCCACAAACTGGCCCAGCAACTCGAGACCATGGGCCACGACCACGACTTGACCGAGGCCATCGATGTCTTAAATCGTTTGGCGTCTGAGATCAACGAACTTCGCCCGGTTCTCCAAGCGGTGGAGTAAATTGCAACTCGCGGTCTCGTGGCTAATTTGACCCAGGGCCAGTCGATACGGCTGTAACCGGCGATCTGCCAGTCAAAAACGACGCTTTTTGCGGTGTTTTTAAATTTGGGCGGCACTGAATCGTTGTTTAATTCCACGTTATATGGACTATGGCCATCAACCACTCGATACGACAGGAAAATTTGACGACAGGAAAATTAACAAACCGCAATTCTTAATTTTCCTGTCGTAAAATTTTCCTGTCGTCCCTCGCATCAATGGGCATCACGTGCCTGTTTTCAAAAAATGCATTGCCCTGATACCGCTCCCAGGAACGGTGGCGACAGGGACAATTTTCGCTGTAACTTAGCTGTGACGAGTTGCACGGCGGCGGAACCTGCCCCATGATAGAGCCTCTGCCCCGTTTTCCCCACCTTTGATTGGAGTACAGCATGAATATTCGACTGTTTAATTACTCGCTCGCAGCGATGACGCTGGTCGTCTCAATTGGGGCGATTTGCCCCGCGTTTGCGGAGATCAAACCTCACGGGTTATTCGCCGACAGCATGGTTCTACAACGGGACTGTAAAGTTGCTGTTTGGGGAACCACAGATAAAGAAGACGCCGTGACGGTGAAGTTCGGCGATCAAACGGTGACCGCGAAACCTGCCAACAACATCTGGAAGGTCGAATTGGCCGCGCTCAAAGCGAGCGCCGAGCCACGCGAACTCGTCGTTACGCAAGGGGATCAAACCGTCACTCTCAAAAACGTCCTCGTCGGCGATGTGTGGTTATGCGGCGGACAATCCAACATGCAATGGGAAGTACATCAGTCCGCAGGAGCGAAAGAGGCTATGGACGCCGCCGCAAACCCGAATATTCGCTTGCTCACGGTGAATCGGTATGGCGCTCCCGCACCCGTTACCGAGCTGAAGTCCAATGGCTGGGCCGAAGCCAAGCCCGAGACGGTGCGTACGTTCTCCGCCGTTGGTTATTACTTCGGCCGCGATTTGCAGAAATCGCAGCAAATTCCCATCGGACTTATCAGCAGCAACATTGGCGGCACGACGGCCGAACGGTGGATGAGCCAAGAAGCGATTGATTCGAATTCCGAAATCAAGGATATGCACGCGACCCAAGGCAAAAGTGATTTGTACAACGCGATGATCTCGCCCCTTGCCCCGTTTGGCGTCAAAGGCGCTATCTGGTACCAAGGGGAATCGAATGCCGACCGCCCTTACAATTATCGCCATGTTTTAGCCGGCATGATTAAGAGTTGGCGCGATACGTTTGGTCAAGGGGATTTCCCGTTTCTGATCGTCGAACTGGCTCCGTTTACGGGAATTGTAAAAGAACCCGTTGATCAAGAATGGGCGGTGGTTCGTGAATCAATGCAGTGGATTGCGAACAACGTTCCCAACGTTGATACCGTGTCGCTTGTCGACGTTGGTGACGAGAGTGATATCCATCCGCAAAAGAAAGAACCGGTCGGTGCACGTCTGGCAATCGCCGCCCGGGCGATGGCTTACGGCGAAAAAATCACTCCGGCCGGCCCTGAGTTTGCCAGCGCTTCGTTCAGCGGCAACCAAGCGACGATTAAGTTGAAGAACGTCGGCGCGGGCTTGGAAGCCAAAGACGGCGAACTCAAAGGCTTTACCATTGCCGGCGAAGATAAGAAGTTTTACAACGCGTCCGCGAAGATCGTCGGCGAAACAGTCGTCGTGACCTGCGAACAAGTCGCTGCACCGCAAGCAGTGCGCTTCGGCTGGGCGAATTATCCGGTGGTGAACTTGTGGAACAAGGACGGTTTGCCTGCTTCCACGTTTCGGACCGATGATTGGACCGTCGTGAAGCAGGATTCCAAGTAAGGGTTGGTTTGGGCGGCAAGTCGAGATCGCGGAGGTGCCCGCTACGACTTTGGTGGATTTACTTAGCGCTAACCGCCAGCTCGACCAAGAATCCCGCTGGCTTGCCCAGCGGATCGTTCGGTTCTGGCCCTACTAAACCAGAGAGCTGCGTCGACCAATCCCTTTACGGCCAAAGCCGAAACTTACGCTGGGCAAGCCAGCGGGATTCTTTTGCGGAGAAACGTTGCTCAGAAGGGCGAATTGTGCAGGTGCGTCTTCGACTAAATCAACAGCCCGCAAGCTCTCGGATGAATCAGACGGAAGGCCGATTTGATAGCGATCAGCCAGAAGCGTCTGAATTACTTTGCCAGTGTCTTCTGGAAATCCGCGATCTGCGCTAATCGCTCCGATCGGTTAAACAAGCTTCAGGCATTGCCGAACAATCGGCATATCTTCATCGAATCTTCTGATCCGGCAGTTCTTGCTTGATGCCGCCATCTATCGGCATCTTGTCGATTTCTGGAGTTAGACCAGCTTCTTTCATCACCTTGATGAGCTCGGCTTTCATCAGCTGAACCACGGTCGTGTACTTGGGGTTGGCAATCAAGTTGTGCCGTTCCTCCGGATCGAATTCGACATTGTAAAGCTCTGCCAGATGGCGATCTGGAGTTCCGTCTCCGTGTGGTGAATGCGTGTACTTCCATGATTCGGTACGGACACTACGAACATTGGGGGTATAGGGGAATTGCTTTTCGTAGTTGTAATGGTAGAGCCAAGATTTTCGCCATGCGGAATCCCCC
>JAYVSE010000199.1:0-32050 GCA_043775635.1 Planctomycetaceae bacterium
AGTTCCGGCCCCATGCCAGCTTGCTGGCATGAGCCTAAGATTTATTGTTAGAAAACGCGGCAACCACCACCACTCCCCAAATCTCCGCTGCACGCAGCCTATGGCTGCGTGCAGCGGAGATTTGGGGAGTTTCGGAAAGGCTTCCACCCTAACTTCAAAACTTATTCACCTGTGAGGCGAGCTCACACGGGTCTAATTCAACTTGTGGGGTGTAAAATGGTCGCGAGCCTATCCTACGCAAAGTTGTCGAAGGGATCAACAACAGAGCGAAACTGACCGTGAGAAAAGTCATCAACTTGGAAAGCTGCCATAAAAACGTCGTGACGAACCCTAAAAAACCTGCAATATCAAATGCGAATCATGCGAGCATTCGGAATTGCCTCCATTTCAATCGCGCAGTCAAAAAAAAAAATTTCGAAAATTAATTTGCGGTCGGTTGCGAAATCCCCACAATAGAGTCCTGGAAATCTCCGGCACGTTCGTTAGGTTCATCTTGCAAAGGAACCATTGAATTGATTGACGACATCACAAGACAGCAGCAAACGCGTGAGATCGAGCTGGAACTGATTCGGGTCCGCGCCGCAGCCGAAGCTGCTCGCCTCGAAGCTCGCGCTGCTGAACTTGAGCTTTTGCTCCGGCGCATTGCATCAGGAAGCGATGTTGACCTGCCAGCCGCTTTGTTCACTAGCACGCCACGTCAAACTGAATATTCAAATTACATTGCGGCGCCTGAACAGAGGCGAGATGCTCCACGACCTGACGGTTGGTCAAGTCGGATTTCGCGCATGCAAGCGAGAGACCAATCCTCACAAGCACCAAATCCAAACGCCTCTAACGCAGCTCCAGCCGATCCCGTCGCTCGGTTTCACGAACAGGTTGAGCAGCGACTGTGGCAACGTAGTGACGCGGTTTCAACGTCGCGGCCCCCAGCACCCCATTTCCTTCAATTTCCCGAATCGATCGTATCCAAAGAGGACAAACCAGAGATTCTTGACCATGCCCCAATCACGGAACTTAAAGTTGCTCCAAAACCAAATGTAGCGGAGATTAAACCAACGCTGATAGCGCCAACGATCACGCCCTCACAACTCACGACGCCCACTCCTCCCGTTCTTCTCAACGAGCGGCATCCTGGTCCCATCGACGAACTAGCGAAGAGTTCTAAACCAACCCAATCGCCTGCTCAGAAACCGAGAAAACCATCCGTTCTTTTGCCAGCGATTAAGTCCATCGATGGCGATGATGAATCTTTGGAACCAAAACGACGATTTCGCCCAGCTTCTTTTTTGGTCAGTACCCTGGCTCATGTCGTTGTTCTGATTTTGTTAGGCGCTGCAACTCTTGCAACCAAGCAACCCAAAGACCAAATGGCATTCACGTCGTCCGCAACTGAATCGAGCGAAGAGACAATGGAAACCTTTGCGATCGAATCGAGCGAACCGATGGATGAAAACGAGCCTGTACCGACCGAAACCGCCTACGAAGTAAGCACGGTTGGAACGATGGCCATCACGGAGGTTTCGATGGATCTGCCACCCGCACCCGCACCTCCGACGACGTCCGATTTGCTCAGCAGTTCGAGTTCTTCGCTCAGCAGCTCGGCAATGAAGTCGCTAAAGAGCGACAGCAATATGAAATCGCAGTTTTGTGGAGTCGACGGAGGCGGTAACCACTTTGTTTACTTGGTCGACAGCTCGGGCAGCATGCGTGATGGGTTTCAGTCGGCGCGGACCGAACTACTTGCTTCCATCGACCAACTGAAACCAGACCAACGGTTTTACGTTGTGTTTTTCGATGAAGAACCCGATTACATGCGAATCAGCGATCCCCGTGTGGACGAGTCTGCGAGTGTGATGGCAACCGCAGAAAACAAACGACGACTTCGTACCTGGGCGATGAACGTCGAAATGAACAAAGGGAAGGCTCCATACGAAATCTTGCCGTTTGCATTGTTGCTCCGGCCCGACGTGATTTTTCTCCTTTCCGATGGCGAATTCCCCGTCAAGATTGAAGAGATCTTGCGAGAAAAGAATCGCCAAGAGAATTTGTTTGGCGAAAGTGGGCCAATCTCAATCGTCCATACGATCCGTTATCACGGCATCGAAGGCGAGTCCGGACGCAAGGCAGAGGAGACAATGGTCAAAATCGCCAAAGAAAACGGCGGCCAGTATCGTCACGTTCCTAAGCCAAAGAACTGAGGCCGTCCTAATCTTTGGCAGCGTCTTGATGTTCCTCGCGCTGGGCATCTCGATGATTCCGATCGGGCAACGTTTGCAATAGGGCCAGAGTGGACCATGCGGTCGCAGAGATCGATAGGAATTGGTCTTTGCCGTGAGGGAAGTCGGATTCAAAATACACTTGAACCGGCTTGGCACGCGTCACAACATGCCAAGTTCCATCGTTGAGTTGCGTCGCAAGCAGATACTCGATCCCCTTTTGGATCGACTCGTTGTTCGGTGATATGTGTCCCTCGCGAATGAGTGCAGAAAGTGCGGAACCCGTTGAGTACGCATCGCTGGACATATCCACTTTCTGTCCCCAGCCGCCGTCGTCACGCTGGGTGTTTAGTAAAGCAGCGGCAGCTTCTTGAATCGCTTGGGGCTGGCCGTTGACATACTGCAGAGAACCGAGCTTAAAGACAAAATCTTCCGTTTCGATCGCTGGCGTGGAACTCAACCATTCAGCGACTTGCTTTATTCTTTTCGCGATCTGTTCCTGTTGGTTGTCCGCGCCAAAACGATGCAACGAACGCAGCGCGACATAGGTTGCCGTAAAGTCGCTGCCCGAAGTCGGAGGGCGACTGCCTCGATGACGCCAGTGTCGAAGGTCGGCCTGCGTGTCGAGCAGATAGTTGCTCACGGCGTCGGACACCTCGTCGGCGGGCCATTTGGCTTCGTCCAATGTCCAGAGTGCGTAGCCCGCAGTCAGAACGTCGCCTCCTTGCCCTTTACCCTGTCGGTAGTTTGCTAAGCCGCGCTGGAGGTGATCATAGGTGTGTTTCAATTGTCGATTCAGATTTTCGTCGCTGACGTTGAACCCTTGGCGTTTCGCTTCAAGAAGTGCGAAGACGGGGATCGCTTGACTATGGCAAGTAAAGCACTCTCGCTTGTCCGCAGAACCTCGCGAGCCAGCTTCAAGCATTGGCAACGCGTTCGAGATCGCAACCCGCACTCGATCGGACGAGGGAATTGGCTCATCACCACCGTTGGCAAAAAGAAAGCTTACCGAAACGCCAAAGATCGCTAGCGAAACAGATTTGAGCATGTTGGAGCGCGGTTCGAAATCGAGGAAAGGCGGAGCACTATCTTAACGCTTCCATTCGGATTCCCAAACGCGGAAATTATTTCGGGACTATTCCTAACTTAACTCAGCAATGAGCGATAAGATAAGGAAATATCGTACAGGCCAAATTGGGAAGACTCGATGTGCAAGCCATTGATTTTTGTTACTTGTTTCAGCGCTATTTTGCTCGGAACGTCGTTGCTGGCCCAATTTCCCCCATACCCAGGTACTTTTGGCAATCCATTTTACGACTCCTACTACAGCGGCGGACTTTCCCCACCATCGTTTGGACCGATCGGTGCAAATTATCCCTCGTATGGATATCGCGCCCCGAGGTCGGTGCTGGTTGAAAGCCAAGTTGTCGCGGCTCCACCATTGCCGCCCGCGAATCTGATTTTATCGCATCGCCGCAATGATACACTGCGAGTCGAAATCTACGATTCAAAGAAGCGTCAAACTGTCTTTCGCAGTGAAATTCCTGCTGGACAATCAGTGCCAGTGACGCTGCCCCGCGATGCGGGAGGCTATGTCAATGAAACGTACCAGTCGTTCGGGCCGTACGGCGATGTGATTCAGCGAAATGTAACCCGCGCGTTGCCGGTCAGCGTGCGTTACGAAGTCACCGTGCATCAATGGCAGGTTCAGTCGATCGCCATCGATCGAACCGGTAAGAGTCCTTCGCCAATCGAAGACGTTCAATACCAAGGACGGGGACTCGGGCGATTTGTTTTACCGGCAGGAAGGCTGCTGACTGACGGACAGATCGATGTCTATCGTGCAGCGAGTGCAGCAAGAAACCAAGGCTTGGTCGCCCCGCTTCAACCGCCAACCGCAAACGATGGCCCAACCAGCGATCCGTTGTTGCAAGCGATCCAGGAATTGAACCGGCGTTAAGGCAATCCAGCATTCAGCATTTCCGTTCACTGGTTTTAGCGGTATGGCGCGAGCCATCCGGTGACTCGGACCTCAGCGAGACCGGACGGCTCGCGCCGAACCGCTAAAACCGTTCATTTTGCTGAGGGAAAATCGTTCACGGCGTAGGGTTCTGCCAGGGAATTGGATGTCTTGGAGACTACTTGGCGTGGTGCCGGAGCACTGCGATCCGTTCGTCGGCTTGTCGAATTAGCGCCTGCACGATGACAATCTTGGTATCGAGCTCTGCCTTCAGGTCGCGTTGCAGATCCATCATCTCCACTTGCCAACGCTGGGTCTCGATCGGAGCCGACGATAAAGGAATTCCGGTTGGCTTGTCAGCTTTCGCAAGTTGGCCCCGCAGTTCGCGCGAGGACAGGTCGTGCTTGTGCATCCTTCGACGCGAGCGCAGTTGGCGACGAATGAGCATCCAACCGAGCAAAACGATACCTGCGAGCATCATCATCTGCGATTGAAACGGGCTGAGTTCAATCATCGATCGATTTTCCAACAAGGTGACGATGCATTCCTGGTATCAATACGTTGGTATCGGCGATGACGATTGGTTCTGTGCAGAGAACGCCAAGCAATGCGAGTTGTATTGATTGTTCGGTTAGTAGGCGTGCTCTCCGAGCTCGCATTTCCTAATCTTTTGCGAGCTCGGAGAGCACGCCTACATTAGAAACTCCGCTTGGACCTGCGATACAAGAAGTCGCCTTCCGTCAAGTTCGCCTTCAGCGGATTGGCGGCAATGTAATCGCGCAAGTAACTCAATTGTGATTCGCTTCGCACCAAATGATCGAACGGCTCCTCGTACCAGAGTTCACCAGTTCGATTGATCCGACTATTGATTTTGCGTGCTGAGAATCGCATCCATTCACCGATCTGTTTGCGGAGCCGAGTCGGGTCGAAGATGGCAACTAGACAATGCGCATGATTTGGCATGATCACAAAATCACCCATCAAGTAACGGTCATCATCGAACTTCAACAACGAACCAGCCACGATCTCAGCCGCCAGCGGATTTCGCAATTCACAATTGCCCAAGCAATCATCAAGTTGCATTTCGAGAGCCCGCGAAAATTCGCGATCAAAAACCCGGCCAGCTTTTTCATCGAGTTGTGATCGGCCCATTTTCCAGTCGCCAGCGCACTCGATCTTATGACGCCGCAGAAAGTCGATACGTTCGCGATTCCAACGCTCGATCACTTCGCGAGGGATTGAATCTGCCAGTCGCATCGTAACAAAGGTGATCGTCGCTGACTGAGCCCAATGGGGCAGATGCTCTGCCGTGACGACAACGTCAGCTTCACGATCAAACAAATGGCCTGAGCGCTCAGACATCGTAAAACGTTCCCAAAGTAGGCGTGCTCTCCGAGCTCGCATTGTATATTCGTTGCGAGCTAGGAGAGCACGCCTACATTTCCGTCCGAACCAATCGCATCATGACGCGTCCGGTTTCTGTTTCTAGGCCGAGCACCAATGCGTTTGCGGTTAAGTTGCTCGTCCACATCATTGCCTCTGGATTCATGCTGGATGGGATGTACAAGACAAGTCTCGCATTCCGCAGAGGATCGACTGCCGAAACCCAAACACCATCATCCTGGTCAAAGTCGGACTCGAGAGGTTCTTCCACTTCGCTTTGTGTATTTACCGTGATCGCGAACGATTGCTCCTTCACCGCTTCAAGCACTGCTTCCAATCGATCGTCATCTTCTGCCGATTGAACGATCTGCTGTAACACCTCGGTTAGCCATGGATCGGTATCCTCGGCAGGTTTCATGATGGTTTCGGATATCGGTGGATCGGACGGAGCGGTACGGTTGGGACTTTCTCCGACTGTGGTGTTCGATGCGACGGCTGCGATGAAGGGCACATTTTTGACCCAATCAGGCCATTTTGGGATATCGATTCTAAACTCGCTGCTCCAATTGACTTCATTGTCGCTGAACTTCATTGACGGAGGCGTTCCATTGGGGATACGAAACGAAAACGAAAACTTCTGCGCCTGCCCCGATTGAAGCTGACAAGGCTCGGATAATGGAATCACTTTGGAGAGTACTTCATGTGTATGTGTCGAACGGTTGGACCCCGAACCAGAAACACATTTTTCTTCACAGCGCACCGTCCAATGGATGCCATTAATTTGCGTGCTCCAGCGAGGCGTGAATTCGCAACTACCACTCAGCGATTGACCGGCCGAAACCATGGCTGGTCCAACCGTGTATTGAATCGGTCCGGTAATTTGACTCGGCAAAAATGACCTGAAAAACCAAATTCCGCCGCCAACGATGGCGACGATCGGCAGTAAGATGAGAACCAGCGCAAGTGCAGGAGTTAGTAGCAAGCCAACCACAACGATTCCTATTACCCAACCGATCCAGCCGGATTTCTTAACGGTGTTGCTGGTGGGCGCGAGGTCCGGAGGTGTCTCTCTGGCGATGACGACAAACTCTTCACGGGTCGTTGGATCGATCGCCCAAGGAACATTCGCCGTGGCTTGGACATAGTGGCTAACGTTCAAATAGTTTCCATAATAGGTCGGTGGCCAAACTGCACTCGGTAACTTGAACGGGTACCGATATTCCTTGCCTTCCTGCCAATCGCCTTCGAAAAGCGTTACCAATTCAACATCGCCTCTGGCCAAATTGCCCCGTCCATGAGTTTCCCAGCATGTCGTCACCTGGAGTCCCTTGCAGCGTACATCTTTATCGGCCTTGACGACCACCGTCCCTGAGATCGGCTCGCCACCGATTCGTACGCGTTTGGGATCTTCTAACTCAATGATTAACTTGCAGGCGGCCATGAGGTCTTCTCCGCGGCACATCGTTGGAATTGGTCATACAAAAAATGTTCGATCGCGCGGACATTCGGTCCAAACTGCTGTTGTAGCCGCAATGCGTGATCGGTTGTGATGTGAGGTATCGTACCTTCTGCAAGTCGGCTCGACTCAATCCGCCGGTTCAGAATTTTCTCAAGTCGCTCTGTGGATGAGTCGGCGGCAACGTCGATGGTCTTTACGTCTAGCTTGGCACGTCGAATGGCCTTCGTTAGGTCGTTGTGAGTGCCAAAAACAAGCGGACCACCGATTTTTAAGACTTTCCGCAATTGCCAAAACGAAAGCCGCTGAGCTTCATCGACAATCATCGGGCGCTGGTCTCCAACTCGTGGACGCGGACGAGCTTCAGGCAAATAAACGTACTCAGCAGATTCTAGTGCGACCTGAATAGCCAATAGATGCGTCGTTTTGCCGTGACCGCAGGGTCCGATGAACTGCAAAACGGCCCGGTCAGACTTGAGAAACTTGAGCCAGTCGTCAAGTTCAACGACCGCCAACTCCGCTCGTTCTTGCCGAGCCAGCTCCCCAAACGGATTTCTCCGCAAGTTGTATTGGTGATATGGCGAAGTTATGGACATCAATGGCGTGACGGCTTGACCCTTGAGCCCCGGCAACGGATTCTGTGGGTTGGTGTTAATCGCTGCTTCTTTCGTTCGGCATGAAGTTGACTCATTCAAGATACCTAGTCGATCTCTGGTGTGCTCGTGCGTCAGCGTGCGAACCTGGGGTGCTTGAGCAATGCTGTGAAGCGTCGTTGCGAGATGACGAGCGAGTGCAGGCTGCTCGGTTTCGCCGGCCCACGACTCGCAATCAACATGTGGTCGGGCGCGGCATGGCGCGAACACTGCTCGCCACCGACGACGTTTCGCCTCAGGATATCGAATTTTCGTTCAATGCCCACGGCAAACCAGACGTGATCGGCCCCCCCAAAGCCAAACGCCCCTTCAACATCGCACACACCGAAGGGTTGGTCGTGTTTGCAAGCTGCGAAATCGGCCAAATCGGAGTCGATGTCGAACGATTGACCCGATCGACAAACATTGACATTGCCCATCGATACTTCGCAAAACCCGAAGTCGATTTCGTGATGAGCCAGCGGAACGATGAACAGCGGCGACTGGCGTTCCTGAGAGTCTGGACATTGAAAGAATCGTTTATCAAGGCAATCGGTAAGGGGCTGGCGATTCCACTTGCCGACTTCGCCTTTGACGATATCGATTCACCAAACCCTACCGTTAGAATGCTGAACGCCAGTCTCGGCGACCCAGGAGTCTGGAAGTTTGCAACCACATCTCCCGCAGACGGTTACATCGCTGCGGTTGCCGTCACCGATCATCCTTCGGCCAATCGAATCGAAATCAATGTTCGCAACTTTGAAACGTTACTGAACTCCGATGGGATGGAGGTGTAGCTGATGTCGTCCTACCTGTCACCTGAATCGCTCAATCAAATCCAGCGTCTGGACTTACGCGCGCGAATGGTCGTCAAAGGATTCCTGCAAGGGTTGCACGCCAGTCCATTTCATGGATTTTCCGTTCAGTTCAGCGATCACCGTCGTTATCATCCCGGCGATGATCCCAAGTTGATCGATTGGCTAGTGTACGCGAAGACTGACAAGTATTACGTCAAACGATACGAAGCCGAAACGAATCTGACCGGGTACCTTGTCGTCGATTTAAGTGAGTCGATGGGATTTACAGAGTCTCAATCGATGACCAAGTTTCAATACTGCATCTGCTTGGCCGCAGCGCTTTGTTACTTGATGACGATGCAACAAGATCCGGTGGGCTTGCTGACGTTCGGCGACAAGTTGCATGCGGCGCTACCGGCAAGAAGTCGACGTGGTCATTTGGCCGACGTGTTGGCACACTTGACGCGTCTCAAACCATCGGGGACCACTGATCTGCCAGGCTCTTTGACGCGTGTCGCATCGATGCTTCGCCACAACAGCCTTATCATGTTGTTCTCAGACTTGCTCGGCGACCCAGCACCAACGCTTGCCGCACTCGCTCGGTTGCGACACGGCGGACATGATGTGATCGTTTTTCATGTTCTCGACCAAGCAGAGGTCGAATTTCCCTACAATGGTCCCATTGAATTTGAAGACCCTGAAACGGGAGAGCTGATACAAGTCGACGCCGGAGCTTTTCGCGATCAGTACTTAACGTCGATTGACCTATTTCGTGAAACCTATCGTGAGGGTTGTGGCAAGCTGCAGATCGACTACGTACCGCTCAGTACGGACATGCCATTTGACAAAGCGCTCACGGAATACTTGATCAATCGCCAGGCTCGATTCTGATGTCTTTCCTCAGCACCGGATTGCTCGCAGGACTCTTTGCGACCGCGATTCCAATCGCGTTGCATCTGCTTGCTCGTCAGCAACCGCGGCGAGTGACCTTTCCTGCAACTCGCTTCCTGAAGCAATCGCTGGACCACCATCGAGATCGACTGCAAGTCCGCCGTTGGTGGCTGCTGGCGCTGAGAATCATTGCGATTGCAGCATTGGCAACGGCGTTTGCGCGACCGCAAATCAATACTGCGGTGTCGGAGGCATGGTTCATTGCCGGGTCGATCGCGATCTTGGGAATCGTCTTGCTTGGATTGGCAACGGCTGCCGTCTTATTTGGCAAGTCAAAATCGCTGCGATATGGACTCGCGGTCATGGGTGTCATCGCGCTGGTGGGATCGATTGCCTTTGGTGGCATCACGATGGCCCGAGCTCCCTCCGCCATGGTGTCGGATGCATCGCCGGCTGCTGTCGCGATCGTGATTGACAATTCGATCCGGTCGTCGCGCGTCGTTGGGCGAGAGAAGGATGGTTCAGCGGATTCCTCATCGCGCGTCATCGGTTTGATGCGCGATGCCGCGTTGTGGATGATCAATGAGCAGACCAGCGATAGCTTGGTTGCCATCATCGATCGATCGCCGCGTCCCGCTACATTCTCAATCGATCATGCTGCCGCGAAAAGTCGCATTGAACGGACGGAACCCGATGCGGTCGTCATGCCACTATCCGAGCGAGTTCGCGCGGCCGTGCTCCTCGTTCGCTCCAGTGAGCTAGAACGAAAATCGATTCTCGTCGTCACAGACCTCACCAACTCATCGTTCGACCTCGAGCAATGGAAGTCGAGCGAGCTGGAAGCGATGCTGAGACAAGAGCCGCCGATTTCCGTGCAGATTCTTGACGTTGGATCGGAGGCGAACGCCAACTACTCACTTGATCAACTTGCAATCAGCGATGCGACGCCACCGCGTTTGGCAAAAACGAGCATCTCTGTCGTTGTGACATCACCAAAATCGACTGCTTCCCAGCCGCCCAAATCGCTGGCGGTGCAATTGGATCTGTTCGACACGGAATCACCTGCAAACGCGGGCTTGCCGGTGGTCCGGAATTCGAAAGTCGTTTATCCATCGCTTCGCAGTGTCGACCGCGCGAGTGTCGAATCCAGCGGCGTGGCCACTCGCGTATTGCTTTCCGTACCGCCACTCGAAGTCGGTACCCACCACGGAATCGTTCGACTAATCGTTGACGATGAACTAGAGGTTGATAACGTTCGTTACGTGACGTTCGTGGTGCGTGAGCCCAAGCATGTGCTGATTGTTGCCACCAATCGTGACGAAGCAGATGTACTTGCCGGTGCCATCACCGCACCGCTTGCCACCGATGATCCGCTTGCCGAATACATGGTCCAAACGAGCGAATTCCCACCGTCCGATACATCCGCATGGTTGCAGTTCGCGGCCGTGATCTTGATCGACCCACAAACACCGACTCCACCGATTCGCGCTGAGATTGATAATTACCTTCAATCCGGTGGACATCTGCTGAGTCTGTTGGGACCTGCGCTGACTAGACCTGAGGACGTCGTCGATGCATTTCCAACGGGCGTTATTCGCCCCTGGCGCAGTCCTGATCCAGGTACATTCCTAGAAGTCATTCGACCTAATCATGCGGCGATCACTTCACTTCGCGACATCGCCGGCGGTGTCCCCTGGAATGCATTTCGCGTCTCCCAGTATTGGCAGTTAACGCCTGGGGACTCCGACTTGGTGATCGCACGATATGCAGGGACAGCCCATCCAGCGTTGATCGAACGTAATCCGGTTGTCGATCGAGACTCCACATCGCCGCGAACGGGAAGCCATCTTATTTTTACAACGCCGCTGCCTGCGCTGGCTGACTCTACTCGATCTTGGAACCGCTTGTTTTCAGGCTCTGACGCTTGGCCTGCGTTCTTGCTCATTCGCGATATGGTTGATTCGCTGGTGCATCGCGATCAAGGTTTTCATAACATTCAGGTCGGAGAATCCACTCGCATTCCGATTGACTTCAGCAACCAACCGGATGCGAATGAGAAGGAGCTTTCAACACGAGTTCAACTATTTGGGCCAACCGGCCAGCCGCTTCCACTCGTTGCCGAAGAACAGGGCGTGACGCTGTCGCAACTTGTAGCCCCAGGAACTTATTGGCTCAGAACGACGGGAAATGAAACAGGGGTCAGTGTTAATCTTCATTCAACCGATACCGATTTATCCCGAATGGATCCGGCTAAGCTCGACGAGTTGCTTGGCAAAGACCAATACACTCTTGTTCACAATCGCGATGAGATTCGCCAAGCAGAAGGTCGCGGGCAACCGACTCGATCTCTGTATGCAACAACGCTGATGCTAATGATGATCGCATTTGTCGCGGAGCAGATTCTGTCGAATCGATTTTATGCATCGAGAGCAATCACACCGAAATCGGTGGTCGCCACATGACCTCCTTTACGCTTGATCCAATCTTCGCGTCACCACTTTTCTTGCTCGCTTTGGCTGTCGCCACATTGGCTGTGCCATGGATTGTGCCTGTGGCGGGTCGTAGCGTTGCACCGAATCAGCGTAAGACGTTGCAGTGGTTGCGAACCGGAACGGCAGTGATATTGCTTTTGGCTGTGTTCAGACCGTCCGTTGTTCGCACTGATTCATTGCCTACCGAAGCAACGCTGGCTGTGCTGCTGGATCGTTCACGCAGCATGACGTTGCCAGCCGATGACAAACGGACGCGAGCAGCATTGCAAAACGAGCTTTATCAAAAGCTGCTTCCGGCAATCAAAGAGCTTGACGGGTCGCTGGTACTCAAGACGTTTGTCTACGCTGGCGACTTAACGGAGTTGTCACTCGACCCAGCCGCGGCGAGTCAGCTAATTGCATCGCCTACCGGTGACGCCACCGACATTTCGGGAGCATTGGCAGGTGCTATCGAAGCAGCGACGGGACGTCCGCTGGCCGGTGTCGTCCTCATCGGTGATGGAGTCGAGGTCTTACCGCCCAGTGATCGCGATCGTTCGCAAACTCGTGATCGCCAAGCCGGTTCCCGTTTGCTACAGAACCTAGACGTGCCCCTGTGGCCAATCGCCATCGGACCGCCTGGGGACCTTGATCAAGTTCGCGATCTTGAGGTTGTTGAACTTGGCGAGTCCTTTGGTTTGTTTTCGGGCAACGAAGCGACCGTTGAGTTTGTGGTTCGCGCGCGCGCGCTTGCTGGCAAAGCGTGCGCCCTGCGTGTCACGATGACTTCTGAGGAACCCAACGCAAAAGCAAATGAGATCGCCATTCGAACCGTAACACCCAGCGGTCCCGATGACTCGATCCCCATGTCCATTCCAATTGTTGCACCTGCACCTGGGCGCTATCTCATGGAAGTTCGCGTGGAAGCTCAAGAGGGTGAATCGCTGTTGACCAATAATTCGCAAATCGCGTTCGTTGACGTGCGACAAGGTGGTGGACGAGTGTTGTACCTAGAGGGACAGCCGAGGCCAGAACAACAATTTTTGTTGCGTGCATTACGTCGCTTTCCTGACTTGCAAGTCAATTATCGATGGATCGCTAATGACTCCCAGGAACACTGGCCGATTGACTTGGCACTTGGCGAGCCCGCGAATCAATACGATTTAGTGATCATCGGAGATCTATCTGCCAAAGCGATCGGAGATACACAATTAAAGCAAATTGTAAAGCGAACGGGCGATGGTGCCGCGCTGCTGATGATCGGCGGGACGGATAATTATGCAAACGGAGCCTATGAAAAATCTCCGTTAGGTAGTGTGCTGCCAATCAAGTTGGATCCGAGCCAGAAGGACCTTACTGGAGAGGTTCGCGCGCAGGTCACGAAGTCGCATCCAATTATCGATTTAAACCCATCAGGTAACGCCAAAGACCAAGCAGACGTATGGCGAAAATTGCCGCCTTTTATTGGTGCGAATCGGTTCGCGGACATACGGCTTGCACCGGGCATCGAAGTGCTGCTGGAAACAGCCGCTTCAGATCCCTTGCTGGTTGTCAGCGAATACGGAAGTGGTCGGATTGCTGCTTTCGCAGCGGACAGTACGTGGCGATGGTGGCGACAAGGCAAGAGTCTGGAGCACCGTCGATTTTGGCGGCAAATGATGTTGTGGCTGCTCAATCGGGAGTTCGATTCATCGGATTCGATCGACATCAAGCTTGCCCAGCGGCGAGCCACGGTTGGTCAGGCAATTCCGTTCGCCATTCGTTACCCCAACAATGACTTGCCGACCCAGCCATCGCTTGAGCTTTCGGTGATTGGTGCTGATGGAACGGTGACGCTGATCCAACCCGATGCTGTCACGCCAGGAACAGATCAAGAGCCCACGGCAGTGGATGGCAAGTTATCAGGCTTTGCACCGGGACTATATCGACTACGCGCAGGCTTCAAAGGCTCCGAGAAATCGAATGTCGAGCGATCGTTTCAGGTGCTTGACCAGGATGCTGAACTTCGCCAATCGTTTGCCGATCATAGTTACCTGTCGCAACTGGCATCACAAACCGCAACGTCTGGTGGTGCGATGTTCTTGCCAAGTGATTTGGACGAGCTGATTGACTTGATCACGCAGTTGCGACGAAACTCGGAAGCACCCGTCGTGCAGAAATACCGGCTTGCCGATTCAGGTTATTCAGCGTGGCCGCTGTTCGTCGTCCTGGCCAGCTTGCTGAGTATCGAATGGTACCTGCGCCGCCGCTGGGGTTTGGCATAACAGCACTTTTTCCCAGCAGTGTTGCTCAAGGCTTTCAGAACGCGAAGCTTCGCATTTGTTTTTTGCTCTTGCATTCGTAGCGATGGATTGCCTACTGGTAATTTGTAAAGTTGCGCTAGGAGAGAAAGCAAATGAATGGTTTACGTTGGATTCGGTGGATGGTTTGTGTCGGCATTGCTTGCATTGCGAGCGAGAACTTGGCATACGCACAAACATCGATAAATGGTCGAACGGCAGCTAATCGCGAAGACGTGTGGTCTCGGTTACGACCGATTGGCTCACCGTCGGCAGTGGATGCGTTCACGCCGTCGCCGTATCCCGTTCGCCAGGTTGCGATGATGCAAGTAACGGGCGACGGTGCTTTCGTGCCTCCGCCGTCGCTGCAGGGCAACCTACCACTAAACACGCAGCCTCCCAATCCATTGCCACAAAATAACTTTGGAGCGCCGACCGGCCCGCTGCCAACGAATCCAGCGCCGTTGTCACCTCCGCTAGGTTTTTCACTTCCGTCTTCCAGCAATCCACTGCCTGCGCAACCGCGACCGCCTTTCGTTGGTCCCGTTGCTCCCCAGTCGAATAACCAACCGTCCCTGAAAAACTTGCCGTTTAACAATGCAGTAGCGCCTCACCAATTGAGCCCGCAAAATCCGACATTCAATAACGGTGGGCTGCGATTTCAACAACCTGGAACCAACTTCGGTTCTAACAATTTTGGACAGCCTGCTCGATCTGGGGCCAACGACTATGCAGTGATCGCTCCGCCACAATTGGGCAACGACTATGCGTCGATGGGTAACTGCCGAAACATTTCGGGACCATCGACTTATCGCGCGGCCGGTATATTTGGTTGTAATGCACCAGCAAATTTTGGCACACCGATTTATGGACCGACAACGTACGGCCCGCCAGCGACTTATGTGGCACCGCCAGCGCAAATTGCACCCGCGATCGGGCTGCCACCCGGTGCAGTCGTTGCTCCTGCAAGTTACGCGGGCGGCTCATTGCCACCGGTGTTGCCAGGAAACCCAGGCTATCGTCCGTTGCTTTCCTTCGGTCAAGAAAAGAACCCTGTTCAGGTAGGACAAGGCCTGTTGGGCCAACCAGTCGCCTACGTACCTGGACAGTTCATTCGAAATGCGCTGCGATACATCTCATTCTAAGCACAGTCATCATCGGCGATTTTTTCCGGCCAAAGGACCAATTACCTGATAATGATTCTCATTAGTGGGTTGCGTTTGCCGGTTGTTTTGACAAGAATGGCGGTGTTAAAGACGCGGCCTGGTTTTAACTCAGGCCTTGTACCTACCAGGGCGATGCCACTTGAATTCCCAATTGCCGCCCAGTTCGCAGCCAGACGATTTGTTGCGACTTGAGCCTGGGGGAACCCGCGCTGCCACCGAGCAAACTCGCGCCGCCACCGAGCAAACCGCACTGACTGAAAAGACGGCAGCCTATGCCGCATTGCCGAAGATCATTAAGTTTGACGCCTTGGCTCGCTGCGGCGATGAAATCTGGATCGAAAATGAGGGCCAAATCTATCGCCTTCGAAAAACTCGCCAAGGCAAGTTGATCCTGACGAAATAGTTAGTCCGTTTCGCTACGAAGCAATTCAAACGCCTTCGCTGGAGCCTTCGGTGAAGACCCAGTCGTTGCCTTCTAAAAAGCTGGCAAGCGACTTAGCGCGATACGGTTGTTGCAATTTACGAACAGCTTTGCTCTCAATCTGACGAACGCGTTCTCTCGTCACCTGGAAAATCTTGCCGACTTCTTCCAATGTGTACGTGTAACCGTCAGCTAGGCCGTAGCGCAATCTCAGGATTTCACGTTCACGATAGTTAAGCGTTTCCATCGCGGTATCGATCTGCTTCTTCAGGGCTTCGCGATTCGACTCTTGCAACGGATCATCATCTCGATGATCTTCGAGAAACTCGCCGAATACACTTTCGTCGCTGTCACCAAGCGGTTGGTCTAACGACAGTGGTGTACGGCTCATCTTTAGCACGATACGTGTGTCATCCAGCGACAAGTTCGCCCGTACTGCAATCTCTTCCGCCGAAGGTTCGCGACCGTGTTCTTGGACTAGGTCGCGCATGATTTGACGTACCTTGTTCATGGTGTCGATCATATGAACTGGAACGCGAATGGTGCGGCTTTGGTCAGCGATAGCGCGAGTGATCGCTTGTCGAATCCACCAAGTCGCGTAGGTGCTGAACTTGTATCCGCGAGCGTGTTCGAACTTATCGACAGCCCGCATCAAGCCGGTGTTACCTTCTTGAATCAGATCGAGGAACGATAGGCCACGATTGCGGTACTTTTTTGCGATTGAAACAACAAGTCGTAAATTGCCCGCCGAAAGAATTCGCTTGGCTGCATCGTAGTCATCACGATAGGAATCGGTTCGTTTGAGCCGACGGGCGACGGTAGCGGGGGTTTCCAGCGTCATTCGCATCAGTTGATGAATTTCGCGGCGAAGGTCTTCACGCGATGGCATGCCGGGCATGGATAGCGCGCCTTCATCTGCCAAGATGCGTCGAATTTCGCTCATCCGATCGCTGGCACGGCGGACCTTTTCGAACATCGGCTGAAGCTTGCCGGTACGCAAGTTCATCTCTTCAACAAGACGCACCGCTTTATTGCGACGGACCACTAGATTGCGCCAAGCGGCGCGGCGCAGTCGCATGGGTTGGTCAGCGTTTACCGCCACAAGGTAGTCGGCTTTGTTGAGCATCAGCAAGTGCCGCAACGTTCGCACGTTCGGCACAATTCGCAACATGATGGCCTTCTTTTCGGAGGCGTTGGTGACGCTGACTTCGATCGTACGATCCAATCGCAGCTTCTTGTCGCGAACCTGTTCAAGCAAGCGTAAGCAACCTCGTAGCATAAAGTCGGTCGCCAGCATCCAGTGACGATATCGCTCACGAGTCTTTTCAATTTGTTTTGCAGATGAAACTTCTTGTTCTCGTGTCAGCAGAGGTATCTGCCCCATCTGCATCAAATACATCCGAATCGGGTCTTCGGTCGGGTCCGAATTGACCATGTCTCGGCGTAATTCGCGACCATCAACCATGTCGTCTTCGAGGTCGAGTGGTTCGTCGTCGATGAAATCGTCAACTTCGGCTTGTCCCATCACCCGACCGCGGCGGTGAATCGACTCCTCAGCATCAAAGGCATCGTCATGAAGGCTACGGCGGCTCGTCTTCTTAGGCATCAACGGCTCCTCGTCGTCCAGGTGATCGGTGTAATCAGGCAGAACGACCGACCAAGCAGGGGTGGTGCCAAAGTCGAAAGACGAAAGCGAATAAATCATCGCAAGCTCTTATCTTGAAAAGGTTTAGAGTAGTATTCACTTGCCCAGTCGCGTTTCGACATGTTGCATTTTTGCAACCTATGTTGTGGCGATTTTGCAACGATTGTGGTGGACAAGTACCACAGCGGTAAGGTCGCTGCGGCAGTAATCCAAATTTAGGTTGCGGTTTAAAACTCGCTTTAAAATTATCGGAGAGAACCACAATTAGTTCGTTCATTGGCTTTGTGAAACTGCCTTTCAAACCGCTGGTAACTGCCCCCATGGGGATTTCGAATGCGATATACTTTGTAAATTGGAGAATATTTGCCGCTGAATGCTACGGAGTCGATTGACCGGATGGATGACGATCTGGATGGTGAGTTACTGGCCGCCGTTGGACTCAGTGACGACAATGATTCGCGTTCAGCGTTAGCTGAAATAGCTATGACGCCGGTCCCACAGGATTTGTTCCATCGGCTCCGCTCACGGCTTGACACGCTGCTGCCAAAGGCGGTCGACCCCGCGTTTGTGCTACGATCGCTGCAACGATTTATCGCGGCATCACGGAGTCCAACGGCACTGTTAGCGTTGTTCGAACGCGACGATCGCGCATTGTCGACTTTGCTTCGCGTTCTTGGTGCGGGCGAGCGAGTGACTCGCTGGCTAGTCGCTGACCCAGAGTCCTTTGACTTGGTCCGCGCTAGCGATGGTGCAGAAGCGTCGCGAGAAACGCTCGTCGATGAAATCACCGCTGAGCTCGTCACTTTGTCAGGACATGGCAACGATGACCAAGCGGCCGGAAGAGTGCTGCGGTCCGTTTTTGGTCGCGAACGGCTTCGTATCGCGTATGCAGACTTTGTCGGCCAAACCACACCAGCGAAAGTTGCGTCGCAATTGTCGGTTTTGGCCGATGCGTTGATTGAATCGACCGTGCAATTCGTTCGTGCGAAGCTTGTCGTTCAATACGGTGAGCCGCGTACACCAAGCGGACTTGCGGGCCGGTTCGCTGTGATCGGGTTGCGCCACCTTGGGAGCAACGAGATGAGCTACGACTCGCCATTGGAATTAGTCTTTCTGCGTGATTTATGTGACCCGACCGATGGTCCCGTTAATCTTGCTGCGGATGAATTCTTTGATCAACTTGCCCGAGGCGTGCTTGAGTTGCTTGGTGGTTGCAGCGATGAGCTAGACCTGGGGGACCCGATCTATGAAGTATCGTCCGCATACCGGCCTTCAAACGAATCCAGTCCGCTTGTATTGACCACGACCGAAGCACACCGTCACTATCAATTGGTCGGTCGAACCTGGGAACGGCTCTTGTACGTTAAGAGTCGCTGCGTCGGAGGCAACGCAGATTTGGGGCGAGAATTTTTGAGCCTGATGGAGCCGTGGGTTTACCGTCGCTATCTCGAACGCGCGGACATCGAGGGAATGCATGCACTGACGCGTAAGTTCGCGCGCCATGTCGACGATTCTAAGGTCGACAATTCTAAGATTGCGCCAGCATCAACAGCTTCATCCCCGGCAGTACCTGAATCCGCATTCGATGTTTTGACTTGCTCCGGTGGATTAGACGATATTGAATCGGTGATCGGTCTATTGCAATTAATCAATGGTGGCGATTTAGCTGAATTGCGAGTCCGCCCAACGTATGAAGCAATCAGTGCATTGCGACGAAGCGACTGTTTGTCATTGCAGGAAGCGACGCTGCTTAGCGACCACTATGTTCTCTTGAGGCGTTATCTGCATTGTTGCCAAGCGGAATCGCCTTCCAAAAATCGTTCGTCAACCATCGACACAATCGATGGCAGTGAGGATGCGATTTCGCGCCGCCGCGTTCGGATCGCGTGGCACCTCAATGTTCGCGATTCCCAAGGCCGGGGAGACGTTGCTCGCCTGGACGATGAAATTGATACGGCGCTCCGGCTTAACCGAACGATTATGCGGCATTTACTGCATGATGCTCCCGAGGATACCGATCCCGTTCCGATCGAAACGGAATTGGTATTGGACCCCGAACCGGAAGAGTCGATCATTCGCACGACGATGGCGCGGCATGGCATGAGCGATCCCATGCGTGCGATGCATGATCTACAACGACTTGCGGATGAACCTGTACCATTTCTTTCCAGTCGTCGATGTCGCCATTTTCTCGCTACCATCGCTCCTCAATTGCTTGCAGAAATCGGCCGTACACCAGCTCCGCATGCGACGCTCTCCACCTTGGTCTCTGTCAGCGATTCGCTCGGCGGCAAAGCAGTGCTATGGGAACTGTTTCGAGCGGCACCACCAACCATGCACATGGTTGTCCGGTTGTGTGCTTGCAGTCCTTATCTCTCCAGCATTCTGGTTCGCAACCCTGGTATGATCGATGAACTCGTCGATTCGTTGTTGCTTGACCGATTGCCGTCTGAACGTTGGCTCGAGAACGTATCCAATGAGCTGTGTCGTGGTGCTGTCGACATCAATCCGATTGTGGCCAGTTTCAAAAACGGTGCCCATTTGCAAATCGGCGTTCGGGACGTGCTTGGCAAGGAACCGCTGGAAGCAACCCATGCAGCACTTGCAATGACAGCGGAGTCGGTGCTTCGTCGTATTGTCGAACATGAAACACGAAGCCTGACGGAACGATTTGGTGACCCGTTCGACGGAGACGGAAGCGAAATTGAAATGGTGATGTTGGGGACTGGAAAGCTTGGCGCACGCGAACCCAATTACTTTAGTGATCTCGAAGTCATGTTCTTGTACACCGGTGATGGTCATACGCGGCGGCGGGTCGGTGGACATCGAACAACAACGACTGCGGCGCACTTTTTTACGGAGCTTGCACGGCAAGTCGTTGGACGTGTCAACAATTCCAGCGAGAGTACTAGGTTGTATGAGCTTGGCAATAATCTTGCGATCGCGGGTTCATCGTCCGCACCAGCCGCATTGGCGGTTTCCATCGATGCTTTTCGAGGCTTTTTTCGCCGTGGTGAAGCGGCCATTTGGCAACGTTTGGCGTTGTGCAAAGCGAGAGCAATCTCGGGGTCACCGATCGCGCGCCAGCGCGTCAACGCGATGGTTGTCGAGCTGCTCGTGGCGACCGAATGGTATCCGCAAATGGCAACTCAAGTGCGTGATTTGCGTTCCTCGATGGAACGGTCTGCGACCGATGACAATTTAAAGCGTGCCGCAGGCGGAACGGTTGATGTTGAACTGATCACACAAACGCTTCAATTGCGATATTCATCCAAGCATCCTGACGTAATCGTTCCAGGAACGACGGACGCACTGCAACGCTTGGCTGACGTGGGGCTAATCGAGCCCGCGATGGCAACCGCACTGATCACTAACTACCGCACACTTCGCGAAGTTGAATCGAAATTATGCTTGCTCGCGACCCCACGTCGACATGAAATACCTGATGATCCGCAGATGCTGGAGTTGCTGGCGTTTTTGATGGATGGTTCCAAAGCAAGCGAGATCATGGAGCGATGTCGTGAATGTCGCGCATCCAATCGCCGTATGTTCAATCAAGTGATACAAGACCTGAGCCGATGACGTCGCCTGAAAATTTACACCGTGATCCCTCTAAACTTCGTTCCGCACGCTGGTTCGCACCGGACGACCTGCGATCGTTTGGGCATCGCTCGCGGTTGAAAGGGATGGGCTTTGACGATCTTGATTATCGTGATCGTCCTGTGATCGCGATCCTCAATACGTGGAGCGAACTTAACACATGCCATTCACACTTTCGTGAGCGCGCCGCCGAAGTGCGTCGAGGCATCTTGCAGTCCGGCGGGTTTCCGGTCGAAGTCCCCGTCATGTCGCTTGGCGAAATGCTGATGAAGCCGACGACCATGATGTATCGCAACCTATTGGCGATGGAAGTTGAAGAAGTTCTGCGGTGCCATCCGATCGATGCCGCCGTGTTGATGGGCGGATGCGATAAGACCGTCCCAGCAATGTTGATGGGGGCCATCAGCGCTGACATTCCATGCATCTTTTTCCCGGCGGGACCAATGCTCAAGGCTCGCTGGCGCGACAAGACGCTGGGCAGTGGTAGCGATGCTTGGAAATATTGGGATCAACGTGGCGCGGGGCTGCTGTGCGATGGCGATTGGAACGAGATTGAAAACTGCATTGCTCGTTCGGCTGGCACTTGCATGACGATGGGCACGGCAAGCACGATGGCCTGTGTTGCCGAAGCGATGGGCTTCACACTTGGCGGTGCTGCGGCCATTCCGTCGGTTGTTGCGGACCACAGTCGTCTTGCCGTTCAGACCGGTCGGCGAGCGGTCGAATTGGCCTGGGAGAATCTAAAGCCATCGTCAATCGCGACGCAAAAAGCAATCCATAACGGTGTTACCACGGCTTTAGCGATCGGCGGCAGCACGAATGCCATCGTTCACTTGATAGCGCTCGCCGGACGCGCAGGGCTTAAGTTGACACTTGATGATTTTGATACCAGCTCGCGGTTGACACCCGTACTCGGTGATCTTCGCCCCAGTGGTCGCTTTCTGATGGAAGATTTTTTTAACGCAGGTGGTTTGCCGGCGCTATTGAAACAACTGGGGGAACTGGTTCATACTGATTGCCTGACGGTTTCAGGCCAATCGCTCGGCGAACAAATTGCAACTGCGGAAACAATCGACAGCGAAGTCATTCGCCCCTTGGACAAACCGGTTGCACCTGGCGGTGGTACCTGTGTGTTGCGCGGCAACCTCGCCCCCGACGGTTGTGTGATCAAGCCACTGGGTGCGGATCCAAGGCTCGCCAAGCATCGCGGCTCTGCGATTGTTTTCAAGAACTATCCTGATATGAAGGCCAGACTTGATGATCCCGACCTGCCTGTGACGGCAGACTCAGTCATTGTGTTGCAGAGTGCAGGTCCGCTAGGCGCACCGGGTTTTCCGGAATGGGGCATGCTACCGATTCCAAAGAAGCTGCTTCGCGCCGGTGTGCGGGACATGGTGCGAATTTCCGATGCACGGATGAGCGGCACAAGCTACGGCACATGTGTCTTGCATGTCGCACCGGAAAGCTTTCTGGGCGGACCGTTGGCTCATGTTCAAGACGGTGACGAAATCGAAATCGACGTGCCTGCTCGCACGATTCATTTGCACGTTAGCGAGGACGAGCTTGCGAAACGCAAAGCCGATTGGAAAGCTCCGGAGCCAAAATTCGAACGTGGCTATGGGCACCTTTTTTCCAAACATGTTCAACAAGCTAACCTAGGTTGTGACTTCGATTTCCTCACCGGTCGCTCGCCAGGTGCGGAGCCTGGAATCCATTAGGACCGTTCGATCATTAACTGTCCGGTTTTTGAAGTGGGATAGGCTTCCAGCCTGTCATTTTCAATGCGACAGGCTGGATGCCTATCCCACTAATTCGATGATTATCGCTTGGTGATTGACTGGTCAAAGTTGAGCAACGAGATCGTTATTGATGTGGTGGCCGCAACGATCGCTACATCGAGCGACTTATCGGCTGGTGTGTCACCAATGGAGAGTAGTTCGCTGGCTTTGCCTGGCGCGTTCGCAAAGCGTTCTCGCTGGCGTTCATAAAGGCCGACGATTAATGAAAGTTCGTGCTCGGTAGCGTCGCGGCTTGTGAGGGTCCGAAACAGCTCTTTGACGATAGCGGAAGTGTCGTTACCGTGACGCTTGATGAGTTGTTCCGACAGCACGCGTGATGCTTCAACGAATTGGGGACTATTGAACATCACAAGGGCCTGCAGCGGTGATGCTGTCGCGTCCCGTTTGACTCGGCACACATCACGAAGTGAGGCATCCAATGTCGTCATCGCCGGCGCAGGACCGGTACGTTTCCAATAGGTATAAAGGCTGCGACGGTAAAGTCCACGGCCTTTGTCGCGACCAACAGGCTTGAATGACACTTCAACTTCGTATGGCCTCGCGGGCTCGCCACCGATCCGTGAGTCAATCAAGCCGCTGATCGCAAGCACATTGTCGCGCAGCATTTCTGCTGACAGTCGATACCGTGGCGACCGCGCGAGGTAAATGTTCTCAGGATCGCGAGGATCGATGGGTGCTGATGATTGACGATAAGTTGACGACAACACGATTTGACGCAGGAACGCTTTTATGTCCCATCCGCTTTCGCGAAAGTCGACAGCTAGCCAGTCAAGCAATTCGGGGTGCGATGGCAGGCTGCCTTGGCTTCCGAAATCCTCCGGAGTGGCCACTAAACCGCGACCAAAAAGTAACTGCCATAGTCGATTGACAGCGACTCTGGCAACAAGCGGATTGTCGGCATCAGTCAGCCATTGCGCGAGCCCAAGTCGATTACGCGGCGCGTCTTGCTTGAACGAAAGCATTGCGGACGGTGTGGCCGGCGAAACCGGTGCAGAGCGAGCATCGTAGGCACCTCGCGCAAGCAAGTAGCTTTGGCGTCGCTGCGGTTCTTCTCGCATGACCATGATCTCAGAAATCTGGTCGCTGATAGAACAATACGATTGCCGTGAGGCGGTGAGAGCTTCGTTCGCGGCACAACTGGAAGTATCGATTGCCGAGACGAAGTAATCGAAAAGCAAACCACGAACCGATTCGTTTGACGCTGTTTTGGAATCGAGTGTATACAGCGGGTCATACAAGCGAGAGATTTCAATCGCCGACAATTGACGATCAAACACGGAAAAATCATCGACGACACCGCCGCTGAATCCTCGGTCGCGGAAGCGTGCACCGATCATGATCTGATCGCCACCGCCACCGCTAATCTGCTTCGTAAGCGCATCGCGAACGACCTCGGTCGCCGCCTTTTTGCCATCGACAAAGATCGATACGCCGCTTGCTTGGCTAGAGCCATCCCAAACGAACGCGACGTGAACCCATTTATCAATCGCCAACGGCTCCGACGTTCGAACACTGACCGCGTTGCCTGGCCAAAAGTGTATCAATGATGCTTGCAAGTGACCGTTTTCGATCAGTAGTTCATAGCCACGGCTAGCTGCGTCGGTCCATGCCCGTGAGCGGTGAAAGATTGTCGCGCGTTCTTTCAAGTCTGGCGTCTTCATCCACAGCGCGATCGTGAACGGTTGCCAGCGATCGAAATTGCCGACGCCAATTTCTAATCCGTCATCACCATTGAACATCGCACCTTGGCCGGTTTTGCCTTCAACGGATCCAATCACGCCTTCGCTGACGGTCTCGAAATCCATGATCTTAACCGGCGGTTTGGTCGCAACAGGAACAACCATGGTTTGTGCCGCGAGCCATTCGTCAAAAGCAGCGACTCGAGCGCGTTTGAGATCCGCGACCACAGCAACCTGCAGTTCTAATTTGGTTGCCGCAATTTTAATCGCAATGGCTTGTTCAGAGGTTGGCAATTCCAAAGTCGGCGTCGGGCATGATTCAGTAAAAAACGAATACAAACCAGACTCACTGATGTTGTCAAAGAAGCTGCTGAGCGCGTAATAGTCACGCTGCGTCAACGGATCGTACTTGTGATCGTGGCAGCGACAACATTCCATCGTAAGCCCCAGCATTGCGGTGGCAAACGTTTGTGTTCGATCGGCCACTGACTCCATGCGAAACTCTTCGGGAACGCTGCCGCCCTCGCATTCTTGCGGGTGCAGACGATTGAATGCCGTCGCCAGGATTTGGTCGGCGGTGGCACTAGGCAACAGATCACCCGCGATCTGCTCGGTGATGAATTGGTCGTAACCCATGCCCTGATTGAAAGCGTTGATAACCCAGTCGCGATAAGGCCAAACGCGTCGATCACGATCGACTTGCATCCCATAACTATCACTGTAACGCGATACGTCTAACCAATCGGCGGTCATGCGTTCGCCGTAACGCGGCGATGCCAACAAGCGGTCAACGACATTTTCATAGGCGTTGGGCGAATTGTCACTCTTGAACTGATCAAGTTCATCCAGCGTTGGTGGTAATCCGGTGAGGTCAAACGTGACACGCCGCAGCCATGTTTCGCGATCCGATTCCGGTGCGTGTGACAATCCTTGTGCTCGCATCGAGGCAAGCATGAAGTGATCGATCACGCCACGCGACCATGGTGGTTCACTGTTTTGAACTTCGCTTTCGGGAACCGGTGGCCGCAGCGGCGTAATGAGCGACCAATGGGACTCGTACTTGGCACCTGCTTTGACCCATTGTTTCAATTTTTCAATCTGTTCGGGTGCGAGCTTGCGACCGGATTTCGGCGGCGGCATGATGGTGTCGTCAGCCGTGGAAACGATCCGGGCAATCAGCTCGCTGGCGTCGAGATCGCCCTCAACGATCGCGCTGTCCTTCGCGGATTGCTCAACGTCAAGTCGCAGGTCAGCTTGACGTTTGCCAGCATCGGGACCGTGACAGAAAAAGCAGTTTTCCGAAAGAATGGGGCGAATGTCGCGATTGAATCGAAATTCGTCGCTGCGCGAAAAACTGGCGAGTGCCAGCACCGCAAGAGTGAATGTGAATCGTAGGAGCGGCATCGCAGACCTGGATGGCGAACACGGGAAGACGGGTCAAACGACCTCCCATCGTACTCCATGTCAGTGCAAAATGATCGACCAGGCCGCCAGAACGCCGCCAATAGACGAAGCGCACAATACGATCGGCCTGAGACGCTGAATCGGGGTTGGACGAATTCGTACCCATTGGCTGGGCAATTCAATGCGCAGCGAATCGGAGCATTCCAAACCGTGGCGTTCGTCGCGGCGCTTCACCGGCCAGATGGAGCCGTACAGCAAACTTGCCAGCAACCCCGCAGCAACGGCGGCGAAAAATGCAGGTGGGCGCACCCGCGTGATTCGCGGCATCGGGCCGGCAATCGTGTGAACGATCGTCGGTTCCGCAATGGTCGTGGGTACCGTGTGAGCTGCCGTCGAAACCTGCGACGCTGCGTAATTCACATCATCACCTTGATCGCTCAGTGAAGCGGTGACTACAGTCGCGCTGGTCGCTGAAAGGTCGACTGGGTGCGCGGCATAAAATTCGTTTGCGATCTGACGCCATTTTTTGCGATAAAATTCGGGATCACGTGGAACGCGTCCCAGCGTCGCGACAGACACTGACCCCAACGTTGGTGCCGTTGCGGCTGCCCCCGGAACTGGTTTGGCAAAACCAGCGCGAGCATGCGCTAATACCGCTAGCATCACTAACGTCGTCGCGGCACCCACAATGAGGCGTTCCTGATTTCGTCTGAGCATACTCCACATGGATTTGGCTCTCATTAAACGGATCACAAGTCAATGACTACTCACGGTGGCGTGTCAGCTACATTGGGAAGCGACAGCAACCATTCTCTTTTCGGATTAATGACGGTGCCAAGGTGAGGATAGTTGTGACGGTTGTTTCGTTGAAAAGTTAAAAGTCACGCGGATAAACGGATGTTTCGAGTCAAAATTTGTGGAGTTCGTCGGATCAAGGACATCATCGCGTCAGCGGAATCGGGTGCGGACGCGATCGGGCTGAATTTTTTTCGCCCCAGTATCCGGTTCGTCGATTTCACGCTTGCTAGCGAACTGTCGAGCGAAGCGGAAGACCGTGGGCTGCTCCGCGTGGGCGTTTTCGTAAACGAAGCAGTGGACTCAGTATTGGCGATTTCAGACCAAGTTGGGCTCGATTTCGTCCAATTGCACGGCCATGAAAGCGAGCAAGATGCAACGCGATTGATCGCTGCCGGTGAGCGTGTGATTCGTGCGATTCGCTTGCCTGTGGGACGACTAGAACCGCAGGAAATCGAAGAGCGAGTTTTGCCGTGGCGTGAATTAGGCTGCGATTTGTTGCTGGATGCCGATGCTGGGGCGCAGGGCGGTGGCGCTGGTCTACGGCTGGATTGGACAGCGATCGGACGATGGCGAACTGAATTCGGCAGCTTAGATTCCTGGGCACTGGCTGGCGGCTTGACCCCACAGATGGTGGCGAAGGCGATTGCGGCTTCGCTCGCCCCAGCCGTCGATGTGGCCAGCGGTGTGGAGCAACCCAGAGGTGTGAAATCTGCCGACTTAATCGATCTGTTCGTCAAAAACAGCGGTTTATGAACGACGAATCAATAAGTGGGATAATGGTGCGTTAGGCACCATTGTAAGCTCTTTTCCGTCGACAGATTGCTTACTTGACACAGTTAGCGTGGTTAAAGACCTGATTTTTTTCAATTTTCTGGCTATAATCCGTGCTCAATCGGCAGCGAATGCGGTTCTACCGACTCAACAAGCCGATTTTGGCAATATGTTCCCATCCAGCTACGTTCCCTCAGGAGCTGACGTCGTGTCGCAAGTCGAAACCGCACAATTACCGTACAAAGTCAAAGATATCTCGCTTGCCGAATTCGGCCGTAAAGAGATCATGCTGGCCGAAAATGAGATGCCAGGCTTGATGTCCCTGCGGGCGAAATATGGTAAGCAAAAGCCGCTAAAGGGTGCCCGCATTGCCGGCTGCCTGCACATGACGATCCAGACCGCTGTTCTGATCGAAACCCTGATCGAACTTGGTGCCGAAGTCACCTGGAGTAGCTGCAATATTTTCAGCACTCAAGATCATGCCGCCGCCGCCATCGCCGCTGCTGGAATTCCCGTGTATGCCTGGAAAGGTATGTCCAGTGAAGAATTCGATTGGTGCATCGAGCAGACGTTGCGTTTCCCCTCGGGCGAAGCGCTCAACATGATCCTGGATGACGGTGGCGACCTGACCGCAATGTGTCATGAGCGATTCCCAGAATTGCTGACTAACATTCGTGGTATCAGTGAGGAAACCACCGCTGGCGTTCACCGTTTGATCGTCTTGGCTCAAAGCGGCAAGCTCAAGGCTCCTGCAATCAACATCAACGATTCGGCGACCAAGAGCAAGTTCGACAATCTTTATGGCTGTCGCGAATCGCTGGCTGACGGCGTGAAGCGTGCTACCGATATCATGCTCGCCGGCAAAGTCGCGGTCGTCTGCGGTTATGGCGACGTTGGCAAAGGGTGTGCCCACAGCTTGCGAAGTTACGGCTGTCGCGTGATCGTGACGGAAATCGATCCAATCAACGCACTTCAAGCCGCAATGGAAGGCTATGAAGTCACAACGATGGACGAAGCATGCCTCGAAGGCAATCTGTTCGTGACCACCACTGGCAATAAGGACATCATCCTAAGCCAACACATGGAGAAAATGCCAAACGACGCCATCGTTTGCAACATTGGTCATTTCGATACCGAAATCGACGTCGCTTGGCTCGAAGGCGAAGTGAAGTCAAAACGTGTCAGCAAGAATTCAATCAAGCCACCAGAAGTCGGTGCAGTCGATCGTTACACGTTCAAGAACGGTCGCTCGATCATCGTTCTTGCTCAAGGTCGTCTTGTAAACCTTGGCTGTGCAACGGGGCACCCTAGCTTCGTGATGAGCACATCGTTCACGAACCAAGTCCTGGCACAATTGGAACTTTGGCAGAAGAGCGAGGAATTCGAAGTCAAGATTCACATGCTTCCAAAGCGTCTTGACGAAGAAGTCGCTCGATTGCACTTGGACAAACTCGGTGTTAAGTTGACCAAGCTAACCGCAGACCAAGCGGAATACATGAATGTGCCAATCGACGGTCCTTACAAGCCTGATCACTATCGCTACTAGGCGAGCGGCAGGTTCATCTGAACGCCCTCTACCAGCGCACCTTTGGTAGAGGGAGGATTCACTATGTATTAAAAACGTTGAAACAGGATTCATAATTCATTGGGATTTATGAGTCCTGTTGTCGTTTTGGCACCGCAGAAATTCGCTTGTCACTCGCCGCACGCCTGCTCTTTCCATTGCTGCGATTGCGTTTGCACAGTCTCCCGGTTGTAATTCGACCCCACGGCATGCGTCTTCGATCAGCCACGTTCGAAACCCGAGTCGGCATGCATCGAGCGCCGTCGCACGAACACAGTAATCCGTCGCCAAGCCAAGTATATAAGTGTCTGTCACTTGGCGATCGCGCAGATAACTTCCCAAGCCAGTTTCATGGATACCACCGTTATCGAAAAAACCGCTGTAGCTATCAAGGCAACGATCGCTTCCTTTTGGAAAAACTCTTGCGATGGAACTGATGCTCAGAGAGCCAGCCAATTCAGCGCCATATGTGTTTTGAACGCAATGATCCGGCCATAAGACCTGCGGCAAACCATGCAGGTCAATAACGTCACCGATACAAGATTGTGTATGTTGGCTGGCAAAACTTTGGTGATCCTTTGGATGCCAGTCCTGTGTAGCGACCACTAACTCGAAGAATGCCAGTAACCGATTCGCGATTGGAATCACGTCATCACCATGTGGCACCGCCAACGCGCCACCAGGAAGGAAATCGTTTTGCAAATCGACGAGAATCAAAGCTCTTATCATTCTCTTGCAACCTAAATGACGCTCATGACCGCTCTCGCGCGGCTTGGATCATTGACGCCTTGAATTTATAAAGCGATTTCTCAAGTCCGACATGGTACGTATGAGGATTGTCAAATCGCTTCACGAATGGAGAGGTACGCGTTAATTGTTGTTGAACACGCTGCCGAATCGATTCTAGCGTAGGACTGCTGTAGACACTTCGTCCGTTGCGAAAAATCGGAACCAGTAAATCTGACGATTGGCTGTTCGCGGGAAATTCCTTTCGACGGTTGACGTCAGCGGGGTCAACCATCGATGTGCTGATCGCAGGGTCAAATTTCGATTGTTCGTCGTACAGCATGTCTCCACCATGCTCGGTATCGCTCTCAAACCTGCGAACCTGCAATATGCCTGGATTGCTGATTTTGATCGATTGCTCTGAAAGCTTGATGCGATATTGCCATAGGCCCTGTTCATCACGAATGGCACCAAGCTTGTAAACACCGCCCAGTGCCGGTTGATCGAAGGCTGTAACCAGCTTGGTCCCGACGCCCCACACGTCGATCCTTGCACCCTGTTGCTTGAGGCTCAGTATTAGCCGTTCGTCGAGATCATTGCTGGCCACAATTTTTGCATTTGGAAATCCGCCTGCGTCTAATATTTTACGTGCTTCCATACTCAGCCACGCCAAGTCGCCGGAGTCGAGTCGAATCCCAAGCATTTCGTGCCCCTCTGCTCGCAGCTTCCGGCCCGTCGCAACCGCCTTTCGAACACCATCCAGGGTGTCGTAAGTATCGACCAGAAAAACGCAGTTGTTTGGCATTGCGCTGGCATACAAATCGAATGCTTCTTGTTCATCTGAAAATGTCATTACCCAACTATGGGCGTGAGTGCCAATCACAGGAATCTCGAACAATCGACCTGCAAGCACGTTTGACGTTCCCGAGCAACCGCCCAAAAATGCCGCCCGCGATGCCGTCAGTGCACCGTCGATCCCTTGAGCTCGTCGCAGACCGAACTCGATCACACGGTCACCTGCCGCCGCCAAGCAGACTCGCGCTGCCTTCGTCGCAATCAAGGTTTGAAAATTGATGATGTTCAGCAGTGGCGTTTCGATGAGTTGACACTGCAGTATTGGCCCCGTCACACGCACCAACGGTTCATGTGGATAAACAACCGTGCCTTCAGGAATCGCATCCACGTCGCAAGTGAATTTTACCTGGGCCAGATAGTCAAGAAATCCAGCCTCAAATAGCGGCTTTGAATCCGCGCCTGTGAGTGTTGCCAAATAGGCCAAGTCATCGGCATCGAATCGCAGCGCTTCAAGGTATTCGATTGCCGTTTGCAAGCCGCAAGCAACTGTGTAACCGCCGTGGAACGGATTGTTTCGAAAGAACAGATGGAAAACGGATTCTCGCTCAGACAACCCATGTTTCCAATAACCATAGGCCATCGTGAGTTGATACAAGTCCGTCAGCAATGTCAGTGAAGGACGATAGAGTTGATTCAAAATATTCATCGAGTGCTTTGTTGCCTTTGGCCAGCAATTCGACATTGCCACCGGCGTTGATATAAACGCCACTGTTACCCATGGTGGCAATATAGGCGTTGTGGTTCGATTGCACAGCACCATTGAGGTCGCCGTTCGCCTCGTGGGATAGGCTGCCAGCCTGTCCGTCCAGGATAGTGACAGGCTGGAAGCCTATCCTACCTACGCAAAGTTCGCACCAGATTACATCAAACGCGAGCACGAGAGCTTCAGCGAACAACTCGCGAGCACGACGCCGCAGGTGATAACGCCGATGCGTGCGGTGGCTACGCATCAAATCGACTTGCTCAGGCCGTCCCGCAACCGTGCAAAACAACTTGCCAAAGTCGCTTACTAGCTCACACGAAGAATCCCGATCCAGACCCAATCGCTTCAGCACCGGCGGAAGGTTCTCAGGCGTCTTGCCACGCTTGCCCGGAGCCACTTGACGCGCTGACCAATCCAGTAGCTCCAAATAGTCTTCAAGCGACATCGCCAGAAAACCCTTATCACTGAAACGGCGGACGCCCTGACTTGCACATGGACCAATCGGATCGCGATGCTCGTCGATCGTCAGCGGTGATAGAAATGCATCTCCATTAACATGCTTTGGTAACTCGGCCTGGCCTAGGTCCACCGAGTCAACTGGTGCTGGTGCAAGCTCCAAGTCTTCCGGCTTCGCGGATCGCTGCGATTCGCCGCTGGACCGAAGTATGATCGCTCGATTCGAGCGTTTGGCATATCGCCGCTCGAATCGGATTCAGGTCCACATAGGCTGCACACGCTAGTGGTCCGGGAACGAATTAACCTTGCTCCAAGCGGCGTTTCCGCCCCTTGTTCCTATTCGACCAGAACGCGGCCTGAGTAAGTCCAATTATAAGG
>JAYVSE010000200.1:0-8668 GCA_043775635.1 Planctomycetaceae bacterium
ACTCGTTAAACCGCGTGCCCATCGGGCCGCGTGTTTTGACGCAAACGCGCGGGGCGATGCCCACGCGGTTAAACTAAGAAACTTGTGCACGGGTGCTTATTCGACGTTGTCAATCGAAGATGGCGTATTTCAATTGATGGTTTCAAGGCAGACGACGCGACCCAGTTGCTGGAGGTTTTTGAGGCTAGATTTTGCCAGCTAATGCAGGTCGCGCTCGACGGATGCTTCAGTGTCGGTGCAATTCGCAACGTTCACGACTATCTCTCTTTAGAAGAGAAGAGCGAGGACGAGATTAAAACGATTTCGTTGCAGCGACATGTTGGTAACAACGGAGAACACGCTTGGTTTTTAGAGCGTGCCTTTAGCGGGAACTTGATGCGGTCGCATGTACTCGGTGAGTTCAACGCCAAGCAGATGGAGCTGAATTGTTATCGAATTGTTGATTTTCTTCGGTGCGACAATTATCTTCGGTGCGACCATGGGGATGATTCGTTTTATGGTCTAAAATCGCCAACAGGTTTCTTGCTAACACCTCAACGGCCATTGCGATTCACGGATGACCAAGAAATCAAGGTGTCGCGGCTGATGCATCCCTGCTTTGGAGGCGAGGCTCAGCCGCCTAGGCAGCTAAGCGCTGGGTTTCATCAAATCTTTCCCCTAATTGCGCAAATGGGTTTGATGCGAGAAGGTGAGCTATTTGCCGTCGAGAACCCGGAAGTTCATCTGCACCCCGAGCTGCAGTTGCAAATAACGGAAGCATTGATCCAGCATGTTGCCAGCGGCAGGCACATCCTCGTTGAGACACACAGCGATTTGGTGATTCGACGCGTAGTACGGGCAATTCTTCAAGAAGATTTGCCCCAAGCAAGCGTTTCAATCAACTTCACGAATTTGCTTCCCGAAGAATCATCGCGTTGGAAAGGCTCCGTTATGGAATCAGTGGAAGTCGACGACCGAGGCCGAATCGCAAACTGGCCAGACGGGTTCTTGGATGTGGACCTTCACGAGTCTCAACGACTTATAGACATCATGTACGGCTCTGCGTTGGAACAGGGCGAAGACAATGCGTAATCGACCTGGCGAGCAAGTTCCTATCGCCGGTGAAGCTGCCTACTTCGTGCACCTTCATCTCACCTCGGCGAGACAAATACGGCCTAGCCATAAGGATCAACACTGGATCTACGAGGTCGAAGGAAAACCACGTCCAATGCTTGTGATTTGCGAGCCTAAAAAGGAGCGCGGTGAGTTATGGTTTCTAGCTTTGCCAATAACGTCGAGCCCGGCTGAGGAATCTGCTCCCAATCGTAAGAATTATCAGCGGATTGGTGATTGCCTGCGAGAAGGGACTGATTCATTCGTCGAATTGATAGTGTGCAAACTTCCAGAACGCCTCTTGCACAGACAGGACGATGAGTCGCCTATCATGCAACCATGTCGCCGGGAGGAAGTTCAGAACGCGGTGAAGGTGTTGACAAACTTAGCACTTAGTCGCCGAGTTCCCTTTATGGGCTAACTTGAAAATGAAGAGCTTTGCAATTTGAGCTGGGTGCAGGTTAAACTACGCTCCATAGCTTCATAAGAATCCGCGCCGGACACTGTACTCGTGATGAATCAGCCTGCGTTTGCTGATCGGTCGCGAAATTGTTTTGACGTTCCAGTTTGAGTTCCATTACTAACAGAGTTAGGGTTCATGGCCCTAATCGTCGATCAGAACGCCAACGCGACCAGAGAAATGAAATGCGAAACATTCCGGAAGTCTACGATCATATTGGCGAGGTTTTGCAGCACTTCACGAGCGGAGGATTTGGTTGGGTCGGACGCGACGAACTTGCGATACAGTACAGCAAGATGTTTCCCAAAGATCTCTTGAAATTGGTGAAGAACGACGTGCGACCACACATCCCAGGTATGATGTCGCACTATATTGGTGATAACGAGGTATCTAAGCGTCCTTCGTGGGCGCCAGAAGTCGTACGAGAGAAGCTTGGATCTGAGTTTACTGGGAATACCAACCACGAAGATTAAGTTTCTGTTTTGCTTTACGGGTTCAGATGGACTCTCAGCAATACGCGGACCGAGGGGCAAGCATATTTTTTTCTGTCCCAACGACTACATTGTCGAAAAACAGCGACAAGATTTTGTCGGAAGATCAGCAGGAGCGAATTGCAAATGATTGGACGTTATGACGAGTTGTTCTTTGTATCGAATCCGCTTGAACTGGCACTTGCCGTCATCCAATTGGTACGTGGGAATTGGCCCCAAGCGATTGTCGAGGATCCTTTGACCGGTGCGTCTCTCGAATCGGCAATTCTCGGGACCGCAGCGTTACCAGAGCAGATTTTTATCTACCGCGACGAAGCAGCGAAGCATTCTTGGGAATTGAACGGTGCGATTCCTGCGAATAACCACACCATGATCCATTTGGCTGTTGACGACCACACGTTGGCCGTTATCGTCGACGATCCTCAAGAAGCATGGACGAAGCAAGTATTGTCGAGCGTATCACAGAAGGCAACCGACCTTTCCATGCTTCGCATGGAGGCCGCCGCATGACCGTGCTAACTCATCGCTTAGAAAAGCTGCTCGAAAATGCCGGACTTGAGTGGGGACTGCGAATCTTTAGCCCTCGGGAAGAAGCTGCTGCTTTTTACTTGGCAAGGCTCGACCGGCTCCAGAAGTTTATGTCTTCGCGAGGACTTGGAGAAAACGCTTCCTCAATCGCAACCATTGAATTGCTTTCTACGCATTCGCCATTTAGAGCGGACGCGATTCTCGAAGCACTTATCTCGATCCGAAGTCCCGAAATCGTTTGTGCGGCATGGCGAATCATACAAGGGATGACAGTCCAGTCGCTTTCCGTCGAATACGTTCATTGTGATCGCTTTAAATTAACCATAATTCTTAAATCCGCAGATGACGAAGTTGAAATCTACAGCAGCAATGACATCGATGATCTTCCGTTTGTTCGGCATTTAAGCAAATGCAAGTTGGGTGAGAGTCCGCTACTCGATGGATTTCATGCCTTGCGACGAAAATAGGTTTGGCTCATCAGAGTACGATCAAATGGGCCAGGTCTCTTTGGTGAGTCCAAAGGATGAGACTGACGGGCGGTAGCCAGCTTACAGACCGTTGCACCTGGGGAGGAACATGATCTATCGCGGGCGATTGCTACCAGTCCAATTGATTCCGCCCCAGGTTCGATCGACTTCGACTTCGACTTCGACTTCGACTTCGACTTCGACTTCGACTTCGACTTTGCATCGCATATCGTAGCACTGGAGCAGTTCAGAAGTAGTTCACTGGGTCGTTGTCGAACTGCAATCCGTGGCCTGAAAATCCAACGATCACCGAATCCTTAAGCCGAGCGTCAGGTCGTTCAAGTCCTGTGGAAGGATATCGTGGCCTGTTAGGAAGGCTCGTTGTTCTGCGTCCAGCAAAGGCGAGATGCCGACGAACTGCTTGGTCCAGCTTTCGTACTTCGGCATCGCCTTGAGAAACCGCTCAACGTGCTGCTTGAAGTTGTTCACATCGGACATCAGCTTTTTGGGCGACCGTTTGCACGAGCCGAATCGAATGGTTTCGGTCGTTTCATTGAAGGCCACCAGATCGATCTCGGTGTCGGCCTTGTCCCAGAATCCTTGCACTCGATGTGTGATCGGGAAATCACTAATCCCCTTGCGGCTTCGCTCTTCGTAAAGTTGGCCAGCCAGTTTCTCCAGTGAACTGCCTTCGACAACTTCGAGTCGTTGATCGGCTTCCTCGATCAGTTCGTCGAGCGGTCGAAACGCGATCGCTGAAACGGGGTTGGCCAACGCCGCCAGCCACGAGCGCAGAAAATTGTCGGTGACGTAGTACCGGCTGCGCTTCGCTTCTGGCTTGGCGAACACCGGCAACTTGCGTTCGATCAGACCGAACCGCTCGATGAGAACCTTCAAGTAGCCGCCAACTTGCGTATCAGCCGTTCCGCTTGCCTCTCGTATCGCTTGCACCAGTTCCTTGTGCATTCGCCCCGGATTGCGGGCGACGAACTTCAAGACAACATCGTACCGCCCACGCAGTTCACGCAGAAACCAGTTCTCGGCTTCTGACCGAAGTGGCGATGAACTCTCAAAGAAGATGCGACGGAGCAGGGTTTTGCGCTGGGCGGCAAGCACGTCTTGCTCGTAGCAGTCACGGTAAAACTTCGGAACTCCCTCGAAAAGGTTCCAAAGAAATAACAACCGCTCTGGGGTCGGCTCCGCATGATCTTGAAGGATCGCCAGGATGGAGCCGATGTCGAGATGCGTGAGGTTAATGGTGTCAGTGACTCGGTTGTAGAGTGGAGCCGTGCGATCTTCGAGTAAGGCCACCATCTCCGTGTGGATCGAGCCAAGAACGATCAACCCGCCTCGAACCTGATCGGCTTTCGCAGCCAGACGATCAACGCTCGCCTGCAAGTACGAGCAGAATTCCTCGTAGCCCTTGCGATTGAAATATTGGAACTCGTCAAGGATGAGGATGTACCCTCCCTCTGCCATCGCCTCCAGCAACTTCGCAAGTTGCAGTAGGTTGGTGGGACGAGGATGCCGGTCGGCAGGCACTTGGAAAGTCTCCAAGGCGTCGTTCACCGCAGAGAGGACACCGGTTGGCTCGGAGTCGGGTATCTGCAAATAAAATACGGGCTGCTTGCTACCGAGTTCCACCATAGCCTGCTGAATGAGCGTCGTCTTGCCGATCCGGCGACGTCCCGTGACCTTGGCAAAGAACCAGCGTTTGCGGTCGAGCATTCGCTCCAAGTCGGCAAGCTGCTCCCGTCGTCCGTAGAATTTCCAGTTGGCCATGCCATTCCCGTGAGATAAAGCCACTTTACCATAAAGAGATAAAGCCACTTTACCTTAGTCTATCTTGTCACGCAAGTGACTACTGGCAAATGCTTTGCGGAATCATCGACCGTTCCAAATCGACCCCAATGGCTTGTGCCATTGGTGAAGAAGATTAGTAGGCTAGCAGGTTACTGAGCTAGTCATTGAAACGCCTCGCCTATCTGCACTTTGTCGCGAAAAACAGCAACAGCGAGAAAAGGAGAATCACGAGACCAACTGTTTGCGTCAGTTTCGTTCTCGCAAGCGACATTGCAGTTCGAGTTCAATCAGTGCCAAATCATCTAGCGAAAGACTCAACAATTCATCATCCGTGGGCACCGAGTCTCCCGCAATGTCGCGCAGTATCTTCACCGTTCTGCATCGCTCCTGGCGTTTACTTTCTTCGCGGCCTTCTTCGCGGCCTTCTTCGCGAGCATAGGCCAGCGTCGCACGTGCGTCTCGTTCCATTTTCAGCCGGGCCTCATACAACCGTCGCTGATTCGGGTCTCGCGAAATCATCTCTAATACTCATGTCGCTTCGGAAAATGCGGGATCGGGTAAGCGCTGTGATATCTCTGCGGGCGTCAAATCCCTGGCCCGTCGAAAAAAATAGCACCACTGCTCGATCGGATCGGTGATCGGTCTATTGTCGCTCGGTGGTGAGTACTTTGGCAACTCTAATAAATGAATTTGCAGATGATTGGTGAGCGTCAAGCGGTATTTCTCGTTCATCAACCTGAAATGCCCAGTAAGGTACGGCAGGCGAAGTCGACGAGGGGATCGATGCCGATGGCCATGGAGCTAGTCTGGAACGTGTGGGTAGAGTTGGTAATTCAATCAAACTGATTATCGTCGCTCCGTTCCATTCGCACCACCCATCCACGATTCATGATGTCAACTCGAAAACAGCGGTTCGATGACCATCGACTGCGACTTTACATTCACGACTCAGGCAATGGTCACAGAACTTCAGCGTCCAAAAACTTGACTATAACTCCGCGTGCTGTGGTGAATCCGCTGAATATGACCTACGGCGGAGTTGCCAGTCTGCCAACCTGTAGTGATTGCAACGCAACGCACTAATATTCTGAAGTTGCGGGGCGCTAGAAATCGATGCATGCACCTGGGACTGCGCCGCAGGATGATTCGAAGCAGCGGGACGAATTGCAGGATGCAATGATCACATTGAATAGTCGAAGTATGCAGCCTGGCATGAAGTTGCTGCTAAGGTTCGCGCGGGAAATAAGTGTCCGGTACCTTTTGTGCGAAGCACCCGAAGGGCGAGTTCCTCGCAAAAGGTACCGGACACTTATTTCTCGCTCACTGCTTATACCGTTTGCGTGCTTTGTTCTGTTGACGGCGGGAGCTCAGGAACCGGTTTGTGATAGCCGGGCCCCCGATTCCTTCTACAACGAGGACTCAATCGCCACATGGACCTTTGCAGCGGAGGCTCTCTGGCTGCAGCGTGTGGATCAGCCCCTCGTCACAGCGGCGAATACGGTCGGAGACAAACTGGACGAGGTTTTTGCAGGCGGTCAGTTTCGGCCGGGTGTGCGGTTCGAACTTCAGCGGTGGGAATACGAGGGGAACAGTTGGGAACTCAGTTACTTCGGCCTGCAGCAATGGTCGGAGAATGCAACGGTTGCTGGCGATCCTGTTGCCTTTAGCCGAGTTGTGCAGTCACCGCTGCTGCGTTTGGACGACCTGATCGGCGGTTTCGATACCAATGTGAGCAGCACCTATCGCGCGCGAACGCACAATGCAGAGTTCAACCGGTGGTGGGCGAGGAGTGACAACGGCGTCTGGAATGTCCGCAGCATGTTGGGTGCCCGCTACTTCAATTTTGATGAACGGGTGGCGATGAACGGCGTCGACTCGACCTTCGGCAGCGAAAACCTCGATGCGTCGGCGTTCAACGATTTGATCGGCGGGCAGTGCGGAGCACGGATCGAGCGTCATTGGGACCGGCTAGCCCTGTTCGCTGTCGGCAAAGTCGGCCTCTTCGGCAATCTTTGGCGAGAACAGCGGCACGATGTCGTGCTCCCCAACGTTGGCTTCCCGCCGCCGGATGTGAACAGCCAAAGCCAGGGCTGCGGACTATCCGGTCTGTTGGAAGGCGTGTTCGGTTGGCGATACGCATTGACGGATTGGGTTGCATTGCGCTGCAGCTATAACCTGATCTACGTTCCGGGCCTGGCGCTTCCATCGGCTGCAGTTGCCATGGACGACTACCGTCACGCCAGCCTGCTGTTGCACGGTGCGGCGGTAGGCTGCGAATTCAGTTGGTGATCAGTCAATTGCTGACCAGAGTCTAATTGACCTTGTCGGCTGTAAGCTTGCCACTTAGCGCGTCGTTGCCGCCGGCGTTCCAAAACCAAGTGAAGGCCGCCGTGCCGTAGAGCTGATCGATGGCCGAGTCATTGATGATCGTTGAGTCGGCAGCAAGGCTGGCCGATCCGCCGCCGTAGATCACCCCAGCCCGTAATGAGCTAATACGAGCCTCCTTGGTTTTGCTGGTGTTGCTCCATTCGCCCAAAATGGCCGTGAGAGCGGCATCATTGCCGTCATAAATCGTGGCATCGCCGATTAATAGGTTCTCGTCGCCCGTTTTCGTGGTGTTGCCGGTAGCTGAGCCGCCATACAGTCGATCCACTCCGTTGCCGCCGATCAGTAGGTCGTTCCCCAGTTTACCGTTCAACACATCGTCCCCATTACCGCCGACGAGAAAGTCATTGCCGCTACCGCCGGTCAGCACGTCGTTGCCATCACCGCCATAAAAACGCACTTGTCGGGTGATCTTGCCGACAACCTCGATTGTGTCGTTCCCGCCATTACCGCTAACAATGATCGGCACATTGGTCGGAAAAACAGCCAGCAATGTTTCCTTGCCGTTGGCTCCGACGACGAACGCCTTCGCTTCACCGGCGTGCCCCTTGGTGTTGGTGGGGCGAATGCGAATGAAGTCGTTGCCTTCACCGCCGCTGGCGCCAGCGCTAACGACCGTCACCGTGCGCGTCGGTGCAATACTGCTGCTTGCATCTCCACTGCGATCGTTGTCCGCATCAACGGCCGAGACATCGAGGGTATAAGTTCCGGGGCCAACGTTATCAAAGTTATAACTGCCGCTTGTGGAAGCAGAGTTGGAAGAGTAAATCACCGTCGTTCCTCGCTTGATCACCACCGCGACGTTGCTCACGTCCGAAGGATCGCTAACGCTCCAGACGAACGATTGCGTCTCGATATCCGCCTCCGTCCCTGCAGAACCACTGAGCATGATAATGGGCCCCGCAACATCGTCATCGACAATATCAACGGTCATCGTGCGGGCGACAGAATCCAAATCTCTACCGCCGCTGGCGGTTCCCCCATTGTCTTGAACTTGAAAGGTAAATGATGCGTATGCCGTTCCCACGCCACCTGCGGCAGCCGTGAATCGCAATTTGCCACTGCCGATATCAGCGGCGGAAACAAATTGCCCACTACTGAGGGCAGTGCCGCTGTTGGTCAAGCTACCCACCGCCGGCAAGCTGGTGATCTTCACGGCCAACAAGCTATTGGCCGGTGAATCAAGAGCGTCGCTGAAGCCGAAATTGGCAGCACTGAACGAGTATACAGAATCTTCTAGAAGATTGATTGTCTGATTCGCACCCGTCGGTGCATCGTTGACCGGGGTAACATCAATGGTTATCGTCCGCGCAATTGCATCCAAATCGACGCCGCCGTTGGTCGTGCCGCCGTTATCCTGTACTTGAAAGGTAAATGAAGAATATGCTGTTGATGCAGCGTTTGCTGCGGGCGTAAAGCTGAGCTTGCCGCTCGTAATATCG
>JAYVSE010000201.1:0-14577 GCA_043775635.1 Planctomycetaceae bacterium
CTCGTTAAACCGCGTGCCCATCGGGCCGCGTGTTTTGACGCAAACGCGCGGGGCGATGCCCACGCGGTTAAACTAAGAAACTTGTGCACGGGTGCTTACGAATGCGTTTTATATTAAACTTGGACGCGGTGGCATGTGGTAGGAAGATGCAATCAATTGGGCGAGCCAGCGGGATTTTCAGCTGGCGCGGCCTCGGGCGACAACAAGGAAAGTTATTTTTCGGTCGATCGTAAGCCGCCCAGCGTAAGCCGCCCAGCGTAAGCCTGCGGGCCGACGGGATGGTCGCGTTCGATTGATGATTGAACGCTGCGCGTTGGATTCTGTGGCGTTCGGCATTCGATCGTGGAGCGTCCGCGCTCAACAATTCAGCCCGCACGCTAACGCGTTGCGGCTAAGCGATCAACGAATCGATCATTTTTCCTTCGTTGATCGTCGGGCGTTCAAGGCGACCTTGATAATTGTAGGAAAGTTTCAAACGGTCCAACCCCATCAAGTGCAGAATGCTGGCCTGCAAATCATGGACATGGACACGCTGCTCCACTGCATATAACCCCAACTCGTCCGTCGCACCGATCACTTGGCCGCCTTTCACTCCACCGCCCGCCATCCACATCGTAAAACCTGTGGGATTATGATCGCGACCATTCCCTTTTTCGCTCATGGGTGTCCGTCCAAACTCGCCACCCCAAACAACCAATGTCTGGTCAAGTAGTCCGCGACTCTTGAGGTCAGTCAACAACCCGGCGATGGGTCGATCGACGCTGCCGCAGTTTTTCGTGTGGTTGGCCTCGATCGCGGAGTGAGCATCCCAACCGCTTCCGGTGCCGCTAAACAATTGAATAAAACGAACACCTCGTTCGACCATTCGACGCGCTAGCAGACACATCTTTCCATAGGGTTCGGTCTGCTTGTCATTGAGCCCATACAACTCCTTCGTTGCCGCAGTCTCCTGCGCCAAATCGACGGCTTCTGGAGCCTCGCTTTGCATTCGAAACGCTAGTTCATACGAACGGACCCGCGCCTCGAGCGTCGAAACATCGGGCAATCGCGCATGATGAAGTTCATTTATCTGGCGGATCAGTTCCAGCTTTTCCGTTTGCTGCTCGATCGAGACACCGTTGGGAAGCGACAAGTTGGGAATCGCTTCGTCTCCGGGTCCGTCTCCTACTGGCGTGCCTTGAAACGTTGCGGGCAAAAATCCTGGACCCCAACTGCGGACTCCATTGGTACCTGTCGTCTTTTGATCTTTCATGACGATGAAGGCGGGCAAATCTTTGTTCTCCGTCCCCAGCCCATAGGTAACCCAAGCACCCAGCGATGGTCGACCACCGAGTGTGCTGCCTGTATTCATCAAGTTGCAACCGCCGGAATGATTGATTCCCTCGCCGTAACACGATCGAATCACCGCCAGGTTATCGGCATGCTGCGCCACGTTGGGAAACCAATCGCTGATCTCCAAACCGCTTTGACCATACCTTGCCCATTTGCGTTGGGTTGCGAGCAACGGTGTCTTCCGCTCGCCCATGGATGTCAGCGGCTCTTTAAAACTGGCCGGCAACGGTTGACCAGCAAGTTCATTTAGCAACGGCTTGCGATCAAACGTATCGAGCTGACTGGGGCCGCCTTCCATGAACAAAAAGATGACACTCTTGGCTCGCGCTCGATGGTGGAGTCCAGTGAATGCTGATTCCAAATTCGAAGCCTGCAGTGATTCCGCCAACATCCCATGGAGCGCGACGGCACCGAAACCCGCACCCGCCGACGTTAAAAATTGTCTACGGCTGGTCGCATATTGAACATGCGGAACGCTTGCGCGGCGGCAAAGAGTAGATTCGTTGGGTTTCATTGATTTCAATCCACAAACAGAAATGCGTTGCTGTTGAGCAGAACGTGGCATGCAGCGATTTCGCCTGAGTTTCCTGTCGCAACCAATGGTACGAGCAATTTCAGCGTGGTTGCTTCGTCCGGTTCAATGCCTGTGAGAATGATATGTGCACGGCGGACAAACTGCAGCGCGCGATCAGATTCCGCGACTGAACTGACATCGGTACGAACGCGAGCGGCAAACTGATCAATCATCTCCATGATGCGTGGGCTGTTAAGCATCATCAATGACTGAGTTGCCGTCGTGGTAATATCACGTTTGGCTGTCCCAACGATGCCAGGCGGTTCATCCAGGGCTGAAAGTATCTCATCACCACTATTGCGAAATCGCTTCTGATAGATCGAACGGCGGTTTCGTTTCCCATCGACACATGGCCCTCCCACTTCGTCGACCAACCTGTTCATTGCCACCAATAACGAGTCGCGAAATTGCTCGGCGTCCAACCTACGAACGGTTTTATGCCAAAGCCATTGATTGTTGGCATCGACGTTCATCGCCTTGACTGAGTCCTTGTGAACTGCGGATTGCCGATACGTCGCGCTGCAAACCATTTCCCGCTGTAGCGATTGGATATTCCAACCGGAATCAATGAACCGCTTTGCAAGATAGTCCAGCAAACGCGGATGAGAAGGCGGCGATCCCAGTCGTCCAAAATCATTGGGGCCACTGACCAAACCGGTTTCAAAATGGTATTGCCAAAGTCGATTGACCATCACACGCGCGGTAATCGGGTTATCAGGCGACACCATCCAAGCCGCCAATGCTGACCGGCGACCACTCGACGCCGGCGATTCTTGGGGCGGAGTTACTTCAAAGTCATGCTTCCAAAAAATGCTTGGCGGGCCGGGTGCGTACGACACACCTTCCGTTCGTCCAGGCAATCGCGTCGGTCGAATCTTACCAGGCGAGTCAACGATCGTGATTAAATCAGCATCTTCATAAGGATCAGCATCAAGCGAACGCAACTCCTTTAGCAGTTCATTTCGTTGACCATCGCGTTCGTTTCCTATCGCCTTCTTGATTTTATCGCCTGCCAGCCCTTCGTCATAAATCTGTCGTTCGATGAGATATGCGATCTGATGCTCATAGGTGGTACGTTCCGTTGGCGATTTGCGATACATCGCTTGCAGGTCTTCTTGAAATCGATTTACCTGCTCATCGCCAAGTCTCTTGACGTCGTCACCTTCAACCTCACGAAGCGTAACCAGCAATGTTTCGATTCTGCCCGCATCGTCGGACTTAGGTTTTGGCATGCGATCAAAAAACAACACCGGCTCAAAGACGCTGCGCAGGCGATAGTAATCAGCGCGCGGAATCGGATCAAACTTGTGATCGTGGCACTTTGCACACGCTAAGCCAGTGGCGAGGAAAACATCGGCGGTGACGTCCGTGATCTCGTCAACGATGTTTTGCCAATGTCCTTCGGCATCGCGTTGATTGAACTCGAAAATACCTAGTCGGTAGTAGCCAACCGCAGCGACTGCTTGCTCGTCTCCGGGCGCGATTTCGTCGCCAGCAAGCTGTAAAGCGACGAAGCGATCGTAAGGCATCTTCGAATTAAAAGCGTTGGAAACGAAATCGCGATAACGCCAAGCTTGAGAACGAAACCCATCCGCACGCCAACCATCAGAATCTGCGTAGCGAACCAAGTCGAGCCACAATCGCGCCATTCGATCGCCGTAAGCCGGATCTGAGAATATGCGATCGACCAGCCGTTCATAGGCACCAGGACGATCGTCACGGATGAATCGTTCAATCGCCTCTGGTGTCGGTGGTAAACCAAGTAAGTCGTAAGACAGTCTTCGGATCAACCTTGCGCGATCCGCTTCCGCAGCGCGAGTCAGTCCATGAGCTGCCAATTCGTGGTCGATGTAACGATCAATCGTAGACGAAGTATCGATGCCATTCACCGGCTCCGGTACATCACCAGGATCGATCGCTTCGGCCGCCCACCAAGTCTCATGTTGATCACTGATAATGGATTTGGATTTAGTGATCGGCCAGTAAGCACCTTGCGAGATCCAAGTTTCCAAGTCCGACTTCTGTTGATCGGACAACGGAGCGTCGGGTGGCATTTCGAGGTCTTTGTAACTAACAGCCGACAACAACAGACTGCTGGCTGGATCTCCAGGTACAACGACTGGCCCGCTCTCACCGCCCTGCGAGATGGCTTCAACGATGTCCAGCCTTAAGCCGCCTTCAGCCTTGTCGTTGGCATGACACTCATAACACCGCTGTACCAACAACGGACGAATGCGATTTTCGAAGAACCGCATCTGCTCGTCGCTGGCTGAATTGACTGAATTGACAGGCTCGGCGGCTAGGTTGGCCGTGATCACCAACACGATCGCAGCCAATCGGCCGATTCGAAGGATGCCAATTTGAAGGACGTTGTGCATGTTCACCAGTGGCAGTTGCGAGGAGGGTGAATGGAGCCATTGATGATAATTCAAAAACGTCGATTGAGCCATACAGTCGTTGAACATCGCTGTTGCCAAAAACTGGAATGCTTGCGTTCAGAGAATCAGAGAATCCGCAGTTGGAGCGTGACAACCTCGACGCCAACATCGTGAATACCGAACAAGAACGGCTGGAATATCAAGGGTACGTTCGGGCGAATAAGTTTATCGCCACTCTTCAGCGACAAGCTCGTCGCATTTTGAATCCTGCCTTGTAATGACAGTGAACGAGTCGACGAGAACGATCATTCGAGAGAGAGCGGGCAATCGCTGCGAGTACTGCCAGCTTCATCGAGATGATTCGCCTTCTCAAAGTGCGATGCCTTTTCCTTTGCTTGAACAGTCGGTAAAAATCGGACAATTGATGGACCAGACGTGTCAAATTGAACCGCTATGCTCGACCGCACTTTCCCCAGACTGATTTTTTGACAGCAATTCGCTAAATTGGGCGTCCGTTCGCTTCGCTCGGGCCACGTCACCGCTGGATGGCGTAAAAGGGTTGGTCTGGGAAATGAGTGACTTATTTTCCGTAGACAGGTAAGCTCTTGCCAGCAAGACACTTACATCATGAATGCAGCGACTCAATCGACAATGACGAAAAAGAAATCAACCGGAGCCAATCTGGGCTTCGAGGAGAAACTGTGGGCATCAGCCGATAAGCTGCGCGGCCATATCGATGCGAGCGAGTACAAACACGTCGTCCTCGGTCTCGTATTCCTGAAATACATTTCCGATGCCTTTCAGGAACTGCACGACGAACTCTCCGCCGATCAATACTCGGAACCTGAGGATCGTGACGAATACCTCGCCAAAAACGTTTTCTGGGTACCGAAAGAAGCCCGTTGGTCGAAACTGCAAGCCAGCGCCAAACAGCCAACCATTGGTAAGCTAATCGACGACGCCATGACGGCCATCGAAAAAGACAACATCACGCTCAAGGGCGTACTACCCAAAGACTACGGTCGGGCGTCGCTCGACAAACAACGACTCGGCGAACTGATTGACCTCGTCGGCACCATCGGACTTGGCGATGCTGAAAGCCGCAGCAAGGATATCTTGGGGCGCGTCTACGAATACTTCCTGGGTAAGTTTGCCAACGCTGAAGGTAAAGGGGGCGGCGAATTCTACACGCCACAATCGGTCGTCAAACTGCTCGTCGAAATGATCGAGCCGTACAAGGGCCGCATCTATGATCCGTGTTGTGGTTCGGGCGGTATGTTCGTGTCATCGGAAAAATTCGTCCTCGCTCACGGTGGTCGCCTCGGTGACCTGTCGATCTACGGACAAGAAAGCAACAACACGACATGGCGATTGTGCAAGATGAACCTTGCCATTCGCGGGATAGACGGCAACATCGGCCCGCACAATGCCGACACCTTTCACAACGACGTTCACAAAGACCTCAAAGCCGACTTCATTCTCGCCAATCCACCGTTCAACATCAGCGACTGGGGTGGCGATCGGCTACGCGAAGACGCCCGCTGGAAGTTCGGCGTACCGCCCTCTGGCAATGCCAACTACGCGTGGGTGCAGCACATGATGCACAAACTCGCACCCAGCGGTATCGCGGGCTTTGTTCTGGCCAATGGCTCGATGAGCAGTAACCAATCGGGTGAAGGTGAGATTCGTAAACAATTGATCGAGAAAGACATGGTCGATTGCATGATTGCACTACCGGGCCAGCTCTTTTACACAACCCAAATTCCTGTCTGCCTGTGGTTCCTTGCTCGCAATAAAAAAGCCTCCCCTCGCCCCGCTTCGGGGAGAGGGGCCGGGGGTGAGGGGCGATCTTTCCGTGACCGTCGCGGCGAAACATTATTCATTGATGCTCGCAAACTCGGCACACTCGTTGATCGAACACACCGCGAACTTTCCGAAGACGAAGTCGCTCGCATTGCCAAGACCTATCACGCATGGCGAGGCGAAAAAGAGACAGCCGATTACGCAGACATTGCCGGTTTCTGCATGAGTGCCACGACCGAAGTCATCACCAGTCACGGCTTCGTGCTGACTCCGGGACGATATGTCGGAGCGGAAGACATCGAAGACGATGACGACATGCCGTTTGACGAACGCATGGAACAACTCACGGGCAAGTTGAAGGGACAGTTTAAGGAATCGGCCAAACTCGAAAAAGCGATCCTGCGAAACCTTGCTTCGCTCGGTTTCGAAGGGAGAAGGGAGAAGTATGAAGTCTGATCTTCCAGAACGAACAATGAAGTTCGCAGTGCGGATCATCAAGTTGTGCCGAACGCTGGATGAAGCCGGTTCAACGCAACGAATACTCGCGAAACAGATTCTGCGATCTGGAACGTCAATCGGTGCAAATGTAGAGGAGGGCGTCGCCGCACAAAGCAAACCCGATTTCATTTCCAAGAACAACATTGCCCTGAAGGAAGCACGCGAAACTCTTTACTGGCTTCGGCTCCTTGTTGAGGCCGATCTCGTGGCGGAATTAAAACTCAACGAACTGATTCAGGAATCCAACGAACTCGTCGCCATCCTCACCACACTAGTTCGTACAGCCCGATCATGACCACTTCTGACTTATCACTTCATCCTTCTGACTTGCCTCCAGGCGAGTTCATTCTGTATCAGACCGAAGACGGCCTGACGCGAATTGACGTCCGCATGGGCGAGGACACCGTCTGGCTTTCGCAAAAGGCGATGGCAGACCTGTTTCAGACGACAAAGCAGAACATCAGTCAGCATTTAATCAGTATTTATGAAGAAGGTGAGTTACAGCCCGAGGCAACTGTCAAGAAATACTTGACAGTTCAAACCGAAGGAAATCGCGAGGTTTCCCGCACCGTTGATCATTACAGCCTCGATGCGATTCTCGCAGTTGGCTATCGCGTTCGTTCCCTACGAGGAACGCAGTTTCGCATCTGGGCCACGCAGCGACTTCGCGAATACCTTGTCAAAGGTTTCGCGATGGATGACGTGCGGCTGAAGCAAGCCGGCGGTGGAAACTACTTTGAAGAGTTGTTGGCTCGCATTCGCGACATCCGTTCCAGCGAGCGAGTGTTCTGGCGGAAAGTGCTCGACATCTACTCCACCAGCATCGACTACGATCCCAGGGACGAAACATCGCTGCTGTTCTTCAAAACCGTGCAGAACAAAATGCACTGGGCAGCTCATGGGCAAACCGCTGCTGAGGTCGTTCACAAACGGGTTGATGCGTCACTGCCCAACATGGGACTAACAACGTTCGATGGCGACCGTCCCCGTAAGGCGGATGTGTCGATTGCCAAGAACTATTTGCAGCACGAGGAAATCGAAGCCCTCAACCGCATCGTCACTGCCTATCTCGAATTTGCCGAGTTGCAGGCGCTTTCGCGCAAGCCGATGCACATGGCCGACTGGATCACCAAGCTCGATGACTTTCTGCGTCTCTCAGATCGCGACATCCTGACTCACGCAGGCAAAATTTCGCACGAAGCCGCCAAAGAGAAAGCCGAGTCAGAATTCCTGCTGTTCAAGAAACAGCAAGCCGCATTGCGACAACCGGTTGATGAGCATTTCGCCCAGTCGCTCAATGAGCTAAAACAGATCGAATCGAAGGCCAAAGCAGCGAAGAAAACGACAACCAGTAAGCCGACACCAAAGAAGAAAGCGGTGAAGAAGCCGAAGAAGAATCCAAAGAATGACTGATTCCCAATTCCATCACCGGCAGGAGCGATCATCCACGGCAACCAACCGTCGGAGCGGGGCTGTAATTTGTCTCTTTTCCTTTGAGGTGAAGCATGGACGCGCGTGACTTGTTTCCGTCGGCCCCTTCTGCGTGGGAGCGGACAACTCTTGGCGAAATTTGTCGTCGTGGTGGAGGAAGTATTCAGACAGGCCCATTCGGCAGCCAGCTTCATGCAAGCGACTATGTGCTTGTGGGCGTTCCTTCCATTATGCCAGTCAACATTGGCGACAACCGTATTGTCCCGGAGGGAATTGCAAGAATCCGAGAATCCGACGCGGAACGACTCTCTAAGCACCGCGTAAGACCAGGTGACGTCATTTACAGTAGACGTGGAGATGTCGAACGTCGCGCGTTGATACGCGAACGTGAAGATGGATGGCTGTGCGGAACCGGATGCTTGAAGGTTGGCTTTGGTGATGGAGTCATAAATTCCCCTTTCGCCTCGTTCTACCTTGGCCATCCAGAGATCCGGGCTTGGATCGTCCGTCATGCCGTCGGTGCTACTATGCCCAATCTCAACACGGCGATCATGGAAGCAGTCCCATTCCTATTGCCGCCAATCGAGCAACAGGACCGCATCGCCGACATCCTCGGCGCGCTGGACGACAAGATTGAGTTGAATCGGCGGATGAATGAGACGCTGGAGGCCATGGCGCGGCGGCTGTTCAAGAGTTGGTTCGTCGACTTTGACCCGGTCCACGCCAAAGCCACCCTTCGCCGCGAGCACCCCAAACTCAGCAACGCCGACCTCTCGCGCCGTGCCCTCCCTAACATGGCCCCCCAAATCGCCGAACTCTTTCCCGACGAGTTTAAAAATTCAACACTGGGCTCGATTCCGAAGCGCTGGACCGCAGGAACGATTGGCGATATCTCGGTAAATCGACGACATGGGGTCAAACCCCAGGAGATTGCAACAAATACTCCGTATATTGGGTTGGAACACATGCCAAGAAGATCGATTGCCCTATCAGAATGGGGCAAAGCAGATGAACTTGCGAGCGGGAAATTTGAATTTACCACTGGTGCGATTCTATTCGGCAAGCTGCGGCCATACTTCCACAAGGTCGGAATAGCTGCAATCGACGGCGTTTGCTCTACAGACGTGCTAGTGATTGAACCAAAGTTGGACGCGATGTTAGCTCCACTTCTTGGCCATGTTTCTTCCGACGAAATGATTGCTCATACAGACACTTCATCCACAGGCACAAGAATGCCGCGAACCAATTGGGCTGACATAGCTCGCTTTCAGCTCGTCATCCCAGAGAATGAGATTGCAAGCGTTGCATCGAGCCTGACAAGTGACTTCGTTGCTCGCATTCACACAAATATCGTCGAAACGCGATGCCTTACCAACACGCGGGACAAACTACTACCGCGACTGCTTTCGGGCGAGTTGTCTGTCGATGGCTTGAATTCAGTATGATGACTGACGCAACAGAGAATTAATAAGGACATTGGGAATGCCACTGCTGACCGACAACAACATCACTGCAGAATTAAGCTACGCCTACTTACACGCGGTTGCCGCGAAAGCAGGAATGGGCTGTGCCTGGGGTACACGCCATGATGATGGTGTCGGAGTGGATGCCCAATTACGGATCAAGCACGACTTTGGTATCGGTGCCATCCTGTCCGACTTCACGATCGACGTTCAACTCAAGTCGACCATTCAATCACCGACAGTTCAAAATGGCAAAATGTCGTTTTCCCTGCCGCTGAAGAACTACAACGAATTGCGATCGACGGCCTGTAGCCCGCTAAAATTGTTGATTGTTTTGTATTTGCCATCGGATCACGATCAATGGCTCGAAATATCCGCAGACAAACTCATCAGCCGGAGATGTGCTTACTGGCTTGCCTTGCACGATGCGCCATATAGCGTCAATGATACGGCGCAAACCGTTTACATTCCGACGGCAAATATATTAACCCCCAGTCAATTGCTGGCGGTTGCCGGTTCGTTCGCAAGACGGGAGATGATTCAATATGCCATTTGACTCTGCCTATGATCGCAAGACGATGTTGGACCTTGCTGGTAAGGTCAAGCCGCGCAGCGCCCGTGACTACGCGGCTGCCAATCACTGGGTCCGTCAATCTGATAACTATGGCGGGTTGGCAATCTTCAACCATCGGACGCTACCACTCACCCAATTGTTGACGCCCATCGAATCTGATGCAGTCGATTACCCCAAGTTGATGTTAGCAGCGGCAGAAAAAATGGCTGACTTGGAAAGCCGTGCGATCATCGAAGTCGTCAATGACATGTTAAATCCGGACGCGGATGTGGTGCGGTATCGGATTGCGGATCCGTCCATTAGTTCCGATCTTTCGTTGATGCGTGGCATTGAGGTGCTTGAAGGGGCGAAGCGATCCTTGCTGGCTGCAGCTCATTCGATTCTTTCACCTCAAGCGTATCATCCGCGATTAAGTCGAACCGAGGCCAAGGCGTTTGTCGATCAATGCCGCCTGAAGCAGACCGAACATGGCAGCTTTGTCGTCGCTATCGCCTGTCCTTTAAATGCCGTCGATGCGGACGGTTTGCTTGACGGCATTGATTCATTCACACGCTTAACGACGTCGACCCTGATGCAGTCGTTGCAACGCATTGAATCTCGCATCGACGCCGATGATGAGCAGAGTCTAACAGACACCATTGACGGTCAAATTCCACTTTCGGCAAACTTATGCGATGCGCTATCGCGATTGGAGCCGCCTACTCATCAAGGCACGCTCGAAATTTCAACGAGTTGGGCCAGCACAAAACCGAATCTGCAAAACCCTGGTCGGATGTCGGTCAAGTTTCCCGACGATTACTTCAGCGTGATACGAGATGTCGGAAAACGCTTGCGTCCAGGCCATGAAGCCGAAGTCGCCAGTTTTGTCGGGCAAGTTGAAACACTAAACGGCAACTTGAATACCGACGGACGTCGTCACGGCGAAGTGGTTTTGGAATTGCTTTTTGAAAACGAGCTCGTTCGGGCTCGCGTTGAACTCAGCCCTGACCAATATGCAGACGCTGACAAGGCGCACATGTCCGGCAGCCCAGTCATACTCAAAGGAGAACTGCATCGCGGCCGACGCACTCATCGTTTGTCCAACGTCACACAGTTCAAGACCGTTTCAGCGGATAACCCAGCGGTCGACGAATGAGTGACTCGACTTGAATATAGATTCGCGAGAACTAATTGAAGCTGCTTAAATGAATCGTAACCCGACGCTTTGATTCGATTCAGCGCATAAAAAAAGAGGCAATGCTTTTGAAACCACCCATAAAGAGCCGTCTCGCAGCCGAGCCTCCGCATTTGATCATCGTCAAGATTCACAAAAAGTTCAAGCGTTACTCTGCAATTCTTGCGATTTCCCGTAATTTTTGGCACGATGGTTGGGAAAATGACTTCCAAATTCACTGAATCCACCGTTGAAGAAGCCGTGCTCGAATGGGCCGATGGACTCGGTTATACCGTGCTCCATGGGCCGGTGATTGCGCCGGGGGAGGTTGTTGCAGAACGTGCGGCGTATGACCAAGTGGTTTTAATTGGCCGGCTGCGAGATGCGATCGAGCGATTGAATCCAAAGGTTCCCGACGAAGCCCGCGAGGATGCTTTGCGTCGGGTATTGCGAACCGATACGCCAAACCTGCACGAAAACAATCGACGTTTTCACCGCATGTTGGTCGATGGCATTGATGTCGAATTCAAGCGAGACAGTGACACGGTTCACGATAAAGTTTGGCTCGTTGATTTCGCGAATGCTGATAACAACGATTGGCTGGCCGTCAATCAGTTTTCGATAACCGAAGACAAACACACACGACGGCCTGATGTGATTCTGTTTATCAACGGCTTGCCACTGGTGGTGATCGAACTGAAGAATGCAGCCGACGAGAACGCGACGACGCGCAAAGCGTTCGATCAATTGCAAACCTACAAATTGCAATTGCCAACGCTGATGACGTACAACGTTTGTCTGGTTGCCAGCGATGGCATTACGGCACGCATTGGCACATTGACAGGCGGCTGGGATCGCTTCATGCCTTGGCGAACGATCGAAGGTCAAGAAATCGCTTCAAAAGGAAAACCGGAACTCGATGTACTGGTCAAAGGTGTTTTTGAACAAAGCCGGTTGCTTGACCTGATTCAACACTTCATCGTCTTCGAAGTCGATGGTGGCACAATCATCAAGAAGATGGCAGGTTACCACCAATTCCACGCCGTAAACAAAGCGGTTGAGTGTACGCTCAATGCAATCTCGCCCAGCGGCGATCGTCGCGTCGGCGTGGTCTGGCACACACAGGGGAGCGGCAAGAGCCTGACAATGGCGTTCTATGCCGGTAAAGTCGTCCGCCATCCCAAGATGGCAAATCCGACCCTCGTTGTTATTACCGATCGCAATGACTTGGACGATCAACTATACGGCACATTCTCTGGTTGCCATGAACTGCTGCGCCAAAAGCCAGTACAAGCCGACAATCGCGACGAAGTCAAAGAACTGCTGAAGGTCGCTTCGGGTGGCGTGGTGTTCACGACGTTACAAAAATTTGCACCAGATCTTGGCAAGTCATATCCCGAGCTTTCCGGTCGGCGCAATATCGTCGTTATCGCCGACGAAGCTCACCGCAGCCAATACGGCCACTATGCCAAGGCAAAGATAACCGGAGAGATTAGCTACGGTTTCAGTAAACATTTGCGAGATGCTTTACCACACGCGTCGTATCTCGGGTTCACTGGAACACCGATTGAACTAGGTGACAAGAACACGAAAGCGGTCTTCGGTGACTACATCGACATCTACGACATCAGTCGAGCCGTTGAAGATGGAGCTACCGTAAAAATATTTTATGAAGGTCGATTGGCGAAACTCGAACTCAGTGACGAAGAGCGTCCGAAAATTGACAGTGAATTCGAAGACATCACTGAAGGTGAGGAACAATCCGCCAAGGAGAAACTCAAAACCAAGTGGGCAGCACTGGAAGCATTGGTCGGCAGTGAGAAACGCATCAAGTTGATTGCTCTGGATTTGGTAAATCACTGGGAACAACGACTCGCGACGATGGACGGCAAAGCGATGATCGTCTGCATGAGTCGCCGCATTTGCGTTGAACTGTACAACGCGATTGCCGAGCTGCGACCCCAGTGGCCAGGACCCCAGTGGCCAAAACCTCAGTGTGCGGCGCAACCGTTGGTGACGTCCGCTACCGATGCAACGATGCTGACTGGCAAAACAGACTCGGCGACTATGTTGGCTGCGGAATCGAAGGCAAGTGTTACGGCCGAGCCAACAATGGCCGTTGTGATGACTGGTTCCGCCAGTGATCCCTTGGATTGGCAGCCGCATATTCATCCCAAACGAGTCCGCGAGGAACTGGCCAAGAAATTCAAAGACCCCAAAGACCCGCTTAAGATCGTCTTCGTTCGTGACATGTGGTTGACCGGATTCGATGCGCCATGCATGCACACCATGTACGTTGACAAACCGATGGGTGGACACAACTTGATGCAAGCGATCGCTCGCGTGAACCGTGTATTTCACGGTAAACCCGGTGGTTTGGTTGTCGACTACCTTGGCTTGGCCGTCGAACTCAAACGAGCGTTGGCCCAGTATACAAAATCGGATCAAGACAGGACTGGAATCCCGATCGAACAAGCCCTCGAAGTGCTGCTCGAAAAATACGAGATCGTTCAGGATTTGTTACACGGCATTGACTACTCGAAATTCTTCTCCGGCACGGCATCCGAACGAATCGGTGTGATTCCAGCCGCGATGGATTTCATTTTGGAGAAAGACAACGGTCAAACACGTTTTGTGCAAGCCGTTACCGAGTTGTCCCAAGCCTTTGCTTTGGTTGCCACGCACGATGATGCCGTTAAGATTCGCGAAGAAGTCGCGTTCTTCCAATGTCTGCGAGCTCAATTCGCGAAATTGGCTAGCAGCGGAGGCGACGGCAAGCCGAGTAAAGACGACCTCGACGCAGCCGTCCGCCAGATCATTTCTAAGTCAGTCGCATCCGACGAAGTGATCGACATTTTTGCCGCCGCCGGTTTGGATCGTCCCGACATCTCGATTCTCTCCGACGAGTTCCTGGCCGAAGTCCGCGACATGCCCCAGCGTAACCTTGCGTTGGAAGTTTTGCGTAAACTTCTGAGTGACGAAATCAAAGCCCGCTCGCGGAAGAACCTTGTTCAATCGCGATTGTTCTCCGAAATGCTCGACAAGACTATCAAGAAATATCAGAATCGCAGCATCGACGCCGCACAAGTCATCGCTGAACTTGTCGAGATGGCCAAAGAGCTGCGTGAGGCTCGCCGCAAGGGAGAATCATTGGGACTCAGCGAAGATGAAGAAGCATTTTACGAAGCGCTTGAAATCAACGACAGCGCCGTTGCGGTACTTGGTGACAAAGTCCTGTGCACTATCGCCCGCGAACTTGTCAACGGCATTCGCAACAGCGTCACGATCGACTGGACCGTAAAAGAAAGTGTCCGCGCCCGGCTCCGCATCATGGTCAAGAAGATCTTGAAGAAGCACGGTTACCCACCCGA
>JAYVSE010000202.1:0-9401 GCA_043775635.1 Planctomycetaceae bacterium
GCTCCGCGAAAGAGCGCTCTTTCGCGGAGCGAAAGGCGACACTGAAAGACAGCCTAATAAGGCGGCGGATCTGCTTTGGCCTTTCCTTCCAGCTCATGATTGAGGATTTCTAGTAACGTTTGCAAAAACACGACAACCATTGGCCCAACGATTATTCCAATGGGACCAAAAACTTGAACGCCACCGATCACGCTTAGCAGCGCGAGCAATGGGTGTAGTTGCGAGCGACCCTGCAAAACGAAGACCTTGATAACATTGTCGACCGATGAAATGATCCCCGCACCGAAGATTGCCAGACCGATCGCTGCACCCATCCTTTGTTCGACAGCCGCCAGATAAAGTGCACAGGGGAGCCACACGGCCGCTGCGCCCAAAAACGGCACCAACGCCATTACCGTTGTGGCGATGAAAAGCATCACGAGTGAAGGCAATCCAATCAGCCAAAATGCGATGACGGCAAGTATGCCCTGCGCTAACGCACTGAGGACCGTGGCCAATACGACCGCACGGCTAGTTTGGTCGAACTGCAACAACAACTTCTTTTCATACTCATCATCAAGTGGACTTAATCGCATTAGCGTTTGAATCATACCATTGCCATCGGCGAAGAAGAAATACAATGCGATGAGCAGAATGAAGACGCCCAGGACGCTTTCGAGCAAAAATTGTCCGGCAACCTGAGTGAGTGGCAACACTCGTGGTTGAAGGAAGTTTTGAACTCCGTCGACGAGCGATTGAATCTCGGCGTCACTAGGGTTGGCAAGCAGCTTCAGTTGCGCGGTGATGGAGCTGCCCAGCATGTTTTGGATCCATGTTCCCTGTGCGTGGCGCATCTCTGAGTACTGCGCATCGTACGCTTTTCTTGCCTGCTCCCGTGAGAAAGAGTCGTCGCTGTCAACTTGATCCGCTAAGGCCTGGGCTCGTTCCCCAGTCAACTTCAAGTTGTCCAGTAAATCGTTGAACGATGCTTCACTAGGCGTTTTCGAACCTAGCTCATTTTGCAGGACGCGGACGATATCTTCCGCCTCCTTGATACGCTTTTCCGTAACTGAAAGTGGTAGAGGTGTAACGATGGCGTTGATATCCAGATCAAGTTGCCGGAAGGAATCAGACGACGGCAAATCGAGCGACAATCCTTTTCGAATTCGTTCGAGCGATTGAGTGATACCTCCGGCACCAAGGTTGCGAAAGAAACGGGTGCCCTGAGCCACGGCAACCGAAACAATGAATCCGGTGGGCAACAGAACGAGCAGCAAAATGAATGTCGTGGTCAATGCTGATGCCGTGCGTTGGCGGCCTTTGACAACTTTGAAAATCCATTCATGAATTGGGCGAAATATGACCACCAAGAGCGCTGCTAAGAACAACGGCACAAAAAAGCTGGCCATGACCTGATAAAACAGCGAACCGATCACCACAATGGCGACGATTAGCATTGAAATCGAAAACACCCGCGAGACCGCGATGCCACCAATGGTAACCTGTGGCAGAATTGCAATCGCGCCCGACTTTTTCGTGATTTTTGCCAACGTATCCTCTCCGCAGAACTTTGATGGAACTATTCTTTTGAATCCCGTGGCAAGTAACGTCGCCTTCCTGCACCGCGAAAGTAGTGTTCTTTCTTGGACTAAAGACGACCAAACGCCGATGCGAAGTAGTGTATGCCAATTGACGCAGAAATAGCACCGCAGTTCGACACGGTTGTTCGTGAGCCGAAACCGTGGTGGATTTCGGTGCTGCGGCTTACCGTTGTGGTTGTTGTTGCGGTTGCACTAGGGCTCGCGATCGAGCGGGCCGTCGCGCATTGGAAGTTGCAGTCTCGCGAAAACCAGCTTCAACTAATAGACCTTGATTATCGCTGGCTATTGGCTTCGGCCGGGTTTTACACGGTAGGTTTACTACCAGCGACCATGGTCTTGTTGCGTGCGGTCAGGTCCCTGGGGGCAAATCCCTCATTGCGGAGCGTCATGGCGGCTCAGTTGATTGGTCATTTGGGAAAGTATGTTCCGGGCAAAGCGATGGTCATTGTTTTGCGAGCTGCCATTCTTAATCGCAGCGGTGCCAAGGTCTCCATTCGCGCCGCCACGATTGCGATTACGATCGAAACGCTAACCGTGATTGCGACGGGAGCGATGCTGGCCCTCATGGTTCTCGTATTCGTCGATTCGCCAGTCTGGAAAACGCCTAGCTGGATGAAGGAGACGAGCCTATTGATGGCCATCGGTTCCGTGGTTGCGACTTGGCCATCGTTGCTGCGACTGGTCGTATCACGGCGAATCGTCGGCGGTGCCCTCTCATTTCATTGGTCATGGCAAGACATGATCGCTGCTTGGCTTTGGAATGGTTTGGGTTGGCTGCTGCTCGGCGCATCGATGACAGCCGTCGTGTTCGCAATGCCTGAGAACATTCGTAGTCAGCATGTCTTTTCGGTGATCGATATGTATCCCCTGTGTCTGGCATCGATTGCGTTTGCCTTTGTGGCCGGTTTTTTATCGCTCCTTCCGGGTGGTGCGGGGGTAAGGGAATTGGTCATAACGACTCTACTTGCCCCCGTCGCCGGTATAAGCGGGGCGATGATTGCCGCAATCACGCTACGGGGGATCCATCTTGCCGTTGAAATATTAATGGCGGGTTTCGCTTGGTTAATCTTGATACAGGTGGGTGATTCTTCCGCCGATGTGGACGGTGACTCGGATCACGATTAAGATCAGGGTCCTGCCTCGATTCGTACTCCCCGCCGTGCGCCCCCCTGCCTACATTTTTCGTCGACTCATTCATTTATGGTTTCCATTGTCATCCCACTGCTGAATGAGGAAAGTTCATTGAAATCGCTGCATGCGGCGATTCTCGATGTGTTGGCCCCAGAAAAACAGGGCTACGAAATCATTTTCGTTGACGATGGCTCGACGGATGGTTCATGGGCAACGATTCAGGCGTTAGCATCCCAAGACAGCAACACGCGCGGGATTCGGCTGAGGCGAAATTTTGGTAAGGCAGCGGCATTGACGGCCGGTTTCGAATCCGCTCAAAGCGATATCGTGATCACGATGGATGCGGATTTGCAGGATGATCCGAAGGAGATTCCGCGTTTTCTAGCGAAACTAAACGAGGGCTTTGATGTCGTAAGCGGCTGGAAAAAAATTCGGCATGACCCGTGGCACAAAACCATTCCTAGCGCCGCGTTTAATCGTATGGTCTCAACACTGACCGGAGTTGTCCTGCACGATCACAATTGTGGTTTCAAAGCGTACCGTCGTGAAATTTTCCGCGAAGTCCGAGTCTATGGTGAGTTACATCGGTTTATTCCGGTACTCGCCGCCGCTCGCGGTTGGCGGATTGGTGAGATCGAGGTCTTGCATCATCCGCGAATACACGGCCATTCTAAGTATGGGCTATGGCGGTTGCCGAAAGGGTTGCTGGATATTCTGACGATCTATTTCCTGACAGGATTTGCTCAGCGTCCCCTGCATTTGATCGGAGCGGCGGGACTGATTTCTTTTCTGTTCGGGGGCCTTGGTCTAACGGTGCTTTCGATTTCATGGATTGTTAGCCGAACGTTTGGTGAATCTCCCCTTCACCTGCATGACACGGCGATCTTTTATTACTGCATCACCGCCATCTTGCTTGGGGCTCAATTCTTGGTTGCCGGGCTGCTTGCCGAGCTTATCACGTCGTATTCGCGGCGTGACCAGTCGCCAGCATCCATTGCAGAGGTGACGCCCATCATCACCGATACACATCAAGCGTTGGAACTAACAGAGTGAATAAAAAGTTAAGGAGAGAGCGACTCGACTTGTCGAAACTCGCTTATGTGCTGATCGCAATCACGATGGGAATCGCTGCGGGCCGGATCGCTGTCGTGAAAAGCAAAGACGGTGACACTGCGTTTTTAAGTGCCAACGATCGCAGTCGCTGGTGCACAGTTGCGGCACTTGTAGAAGATGGTACTTACGCGATCGATCGCCAGATTGCCATCAAGGACGAAACCGGCCAACGTCGTCCTTGGTCGACGATTGACCGCGTGCAGCATACTGATTCCAAAGGCGTGATGCGATCATACAGCAGCAAGCCGCCACTGTTTTCGACGATGGTTGCTGGGGTCTACTGGCTGGTGCAAGAAGTTAGCCAGATGACACTAACGGACCAGCCAGTTTATGTTGCGAGAATGGTGATTGCCATTGTCAATTTGCCGATGCTGCTGGTGTTTTTGCTTGCTGTCTGGCGTTCCATTATCGATAGTTACGCACCTGATTCTGCCAAACTTCTTGGAGTGGGAGTGGCGTGTTTTGGGACGGCTCTGTTGCCAATGACAGTGTCACTGAACAATCACCTCCCCGCAGCGATGTCTACCGCAGTGGTGCTGGCGATCTACCTCAGTGAAGCAGGGAAGGTGCAGATGCGCCAAGTGGCGACGCCTTATTTCGTTGCGGGCCTTGCGGCCGCGTTTGCGGTCGCCAACGATTTACCTGCGATGGCGATGCTGGTTGCCTGGACACTATTGTTTTTTCGGCAACACGCGTTAGCGACGGTATCGATCTTTGTGCCAGCGGTGATTGTTGTGGCGATGGCGTTTTTCATCACCAATCACTTGGCTCATCACAGCCTCCGCCCACCATACATGCATCGATCCGATGGTTCAACAATGGGAACGATTGAAACCAAATCGTCTCGTGGCGTTCCGACGAATGAAGAGGTCTCGGCTTGGCTTAGTAAGCGCCGCGACGTGCCCAAAAACGCGATTGAGTTTGAGCTCGTTGCCACTCCCAAATCGGATCGATGGATCATTCAAACCAAAGATGGCAATCTTAGGTTTGTGCTTACCAAGCCTGCCAATGGTGTTGAGACTCCCTCGGCTGCAACTTGGGAAGTTCGCCGTTGGGACAACTGGTATGAGTACGCTGGCAGTTATTGGATGACGCCGCGTAAGGGCGTGGACCGTGGCGAGCCCAGTCGGCTGCTCTATTTTTTCAATCTCACCCTTGGTTACTACGGCCTGTTTTCCCTAACGCCTATTTGGTTGTTAGTACCGATCGGTTTGCGATCACGTTGGCGCGAACCACAAGGACGCTATCGATTTTTGCTAGCTGTCGCGGTGGTTATCGTTTCTACCGTATGCATTGTCTTTTATGTTTCGCGTCCCGAGATTGACCGCAATTATGGGGGTGTTAGCACCAGTTTTCGTTGGATGCTGTGGCTAACACCGCTTTGGATTTGGTCGATGATTCCAGTTATCAGTCGGATGATGATGAGTGATTGGGGGAGGCTGCTAGTTTTGGCGTTTTTCGCAGTCAGTGTTTTTTCTGCTGCGACGGCACTGGAAAATCCCTGGCAGCATCCCTGGATATACCGCTATTTGTCGTTTTTGGGATGGCTAGACACGTAAGGAAACAACTATTATCGACATTGTTCCACCACTTCCAGGCTTTCACTGGACAAGTGTGAGACTGGGTAAACGCGAATTTGCCTATTGACGATTGCCCAACGGCTAACCGCTGAATGATTGAGCGCGCGGCATGGATGCCGACTCCACAATTCAAAAACCACGCCGCTCCCGACTGTTGTCGGTTGCGCTGGTGTTGCTTGCAATGCTTGCCGCCGCCTATCTGCTAGCACCGCAAACCATTGGCGAACAAGCACGACGAACTTTGGTTAGCGTGCTGCAAAAACACTACGTCGGTATCACCGTCACGATTGGCAGCGGGAAATTCTCGAACGACGTTGGCCTAATCCTCGAGGATTTGCAATTTACATTGCCAGCAAATGGGACATCACCCGCTCGATCGATGCTGCATATCGATCGTTTGCTTGTTGAGACCGATTTAATCGTCAACAACATCATCAAAGGCGATATTCCGTTCAATGCGAAACGGATCATCGCGGTCGGTGCGAGAGTGGATGCATGGCCCTATGCTGATGGCCAACTATCCATTGCCAAGCTATGGCCACCTCCAAAGATGGGCCCAGGTTGCCCTCGGTTTGAAGTTCGTGACAGCCGCTTGCGATTGCACCGCAACGGCGAGTTCGCCGGTAATCGACGTGAACGGCCACTTGAATTCGACTCCTTGCAGGTTGTTGTAAGTGCCTTGCAAGGGACATCCACTGTCTCCAACGTCCACCATTTTACCGCGCGGGCGAGCAGTGAGTTTGCTGGGAAATTGTTGATTGACGGAGACACCTCCGGAGCATCGTTTAGAATTCATGGATCCGCCAAAGAACTTCGCATTGATCCAGTGCTAACCAGCAGACTACCGATGATTGGCCCCGATGTTGTCAAGCAACTTGCGGGCCTTACGGCGATGGGGGACTTTCATTTTTTGACACAGCGCATCGACGGCAAACCGATTGATTTCTTGGCCAAATGGAACTGCATCGAAGGTCGCTACGAGCATCCACTGTTACCGCAACCGATCGAGAAGATTCGTGGCATAGTAACGATGCGGCCAGCAGGCATTGAAATCAAGGCAGCACAGGGGAATCTCGGTGAATCCGTTTGTCGAATCTCAGGCACCACAAAAGACTGGACAGCATCAACGGATTTAAGCTTGCGATTGATTGCCACCAATCTCATGTTCAATGAACGTATCACGGCATCGTTACCGGAATCGGCGCAACGGTCGCTGGATCGAATTCGTCCACGCGGACATCTTGACATCGATTCGCGACTGGAACGCACCAGTGGAAAGTGGGCTGCGGATGCTGTGATTGACTTGCATGGCATTGACGTCAGCGTCGACCGGTTTCCCTACCCCGTTTCGCAACTGATAGGTAAGGTCCATTTTCGTGATTCGCAAGCCTGGGCGGAACAATTGAGTGGACGAATTGGTACGCAGCGTATCAACATCTCATTTCTGAAGTCGGATGCTGGTACCGGACAACCATCTTGGGTTCGGCTTGCTGCCGATGGCCCCATCGCGATCGATTCAACGTTGCTAGAAAGTTTGACGCCGCGTGGCGAGCCGCAGTCAAAGCTCGAAAAATTTGTTCGCAGTCTATCTCCTCGCGGCAGCGTCCATTTGGCAAGTGGGCAGTGGGACACGAGCGCAACCGGCCAAAAATCGCAGTTCATCGATTTGCGAATCTCTGATGGAAACCTTCGGTATGACGGATTTCCTTATGCATTGTACGACGTTGCCGGACAAGTGATTTCGCGCGATGACACGGTTAGTTTGCTGAATTTCAGTGGAAAAAACAGTGATAATGCCATGATCACGTGCGAAGGCATTTACGAAAACCTTGTTAAGTCTTCGCCAGGTAGTCCGCAGGGCGATTGGCAAGTCGGCCTGCGGTTTCAAGCCAATGATTTACCTCTGGATGAAACCATTCGCGCCGCGCTTCCGGAAGCGTCACAGCAGACTTGGGACTCGCTTTCCCCTGCGGGTGTCCTCGATTTCATTGATGTACAGGTTTCCCACGCCGCATCGTTTCCATCGCCCAGATTGATCATTTCCGCGAAACAAGAAACCAGAAAGACACTTGACGGACGAACCGTTAGCCTGCGGCCAACGATGCTGCCTTATCGCCTCGACATCATGGAAGGTGCCGTGCGATTTGATGGTCAGCAAGTCATTATCGAATCGCTCGACGCACGCCATGATTCGACGCGATTGGCTGCGGATGGGCGATGCGTTCCAGTAAACAACGGACAATGGTTGCTGGAAATAAATGTTCGCAGTGGTAGTCGATTGCATCCCGACTCAGAGTTGGTTAACTCCTTGCCCAATCAAGTCAGAGATGCTTTCCAGCGACTGCAACTTCGCGGGCCGTTGAGCATTCGCGGAACCACCAGCATATTGCTTCCTGATCCACTGCACCCTGACCCAGCGATCGACTGGGGCTTGACCGTTCAACTTGAAGGCAACCGCATCGGTGATGTTGGGCCGGTTCACGATCTCCGCGGTGAGATCATCGTGAAAGGCAAAAGCAATGGACTAGCCGTGATTGCTGACGGAGTTGTCAGTATCGATTCCATGCACGTTGACGATAAACAGGTCACTGGCATCCGTGGGCCATTTGCGATTCGTGATGACCGCTTGTTGCTTGGGGAAACCATCGCTGTTCTTGGTGAACAGAGCGGGCAAGCGAACGCTCCCAAGACAATCAGCCCGATTGAAGGTCGGCTCTCGGGAGGCGTGGCATCGCTGTCAGGCGATGCAATTTTGTCCAACGGTAACTTTGACGTCACGATGGCGATTCGCGATGCAGACGTCGCGACATTGCTGGCCGATTTAGGCGAGACTCATAGCACGGTCATCGGAAAGGTTGATGGACAAGTGCGTTTAGAAGGGACCGTCGGTGCAAGTCATTTGCTCAAAGGCTCGGGAAGCGGAAAGCTGTCCGACGCAAACCTTTACCAGCTACCGATTCTGGTGCAGTTCTTTGGAAAACTTCGCATCGAGCCATCGGAAGCGGTCGCGTTCACTGATGGCGAAGTACGTTTTTCAATTTATGGTGACAACGTGACCTTCAATCAGATGCAACTCTGGGGCGACTTGATCGCGTTGCATGGATCAGGAACACTGAACCGTACGAAAGAAGTTGACCTGACCTTTAATACTCGCGTCAGCCCACAAAATATTTGGAGTGAAATCACTCGTCCATTTGGTGAAAACCAATTCACACTTTGGACCATCAGCGTGAAGGGCCCGATTGCCGATCCCGTGATCGAACGCCGAGCGCTCAACACAGTCAACGAGACGCTCGAACGGCTGTTCCCAGGGATCGCTGCTCCCGTCAAGCGACAAAGACCGATTCCAGCGCGAATTGGCAAAATACGAGATAAAGTTTTGAGGTAACTTCGCCACTGTTATGTAATAGGGCTCAATAAAATGAATGTTCTTCCCTCCTCACCGTTGCTCGCCGCCTCATTGGCTGGCTCGGACCGTGCCGCGATGCACCAACTAGCAAGCTCGACTGCGACTGAAACGACTTCTGCGAACTCGGTTACAAGCGAAACGGTCGATAGTATCGACAAAGGCAACGCCTCTGGAGACTCGGGCGCAGACGGACGCCAAACTCTCGATACATTTGAGCGTCAGAAACACGATTCAGAGCCTGACGCTGATGACAACGTCAACAAGTCAGCACCAGCCACTGCGCCAGGTGCAGGATTGCTGCCCTGTGGCGGGGGACATCTGGATTTCAGGGCTTAGGATCGCTCGATCAGTTACAATGAGTGGGATAGGCTTCCAGCCTGTAGCGTTGAAAATGACAGGCTAGAAGCCTGCGTCGCAAGCGGAAGAATGCGAAGCATTTTGTTAGCGGTGCGGCGCGAGCCGCCCGGTGTTTCGCCGGGTTTTTCGAAACGGCACCGGACGGCTCGCGCCGTTCCGCGCGTGAATTGTAGGTAGTGTAGCTCAATCAGTCAGTTTACTGACGAAAAGGAGGACGAAAGTAGGCGAATC
>JAYVSE010000203.1:0-10489 GCA_043775635.1 Planctomycetaceae bacterium
ACAAACACGTGATGCGGAGAATGGCTCCCTTGACCGGACGGGACAATGGTCCCATCCTACGTAGCTTGGGGCCATTGCCCCGAGTAGATGCGGCCCCTAATTCTTGCACGCTGATATGCTGTTCTTTAGGCTTGTAAGGCGAGGACTTGTGAAAAGATGCCTAGGATAGTCTGCACGTTTTCTTCACGTGCTCCGTGTCCCATCAATCCGACACGCCAGCACTTGCCTGCTAACTTGCCCAGACCACCGCCAATTTCTAAATTAAAATCATCCAGTAATCGTCGTCGCATCGCAGCTTCATCATCGATCCCTGCGGGGATGTTGACCAGGTTCAACATTGGCAGCGAATGATCGGGATCCGAGGCGTACGTGAACCCCTGTTCGAGCAGCCCTGCTTTCAGTAGCTCGTGTACGTGGCGATGGCGAGCGAAACGGTTTTCCAAACCTTCCTCAAGTACCAAGGAAAGCGCCTCGTGCAACGCATAGTTCATGTTGATGGGCGCGGTGTGATGATAAGCGCGATTACCGGCCCAGTAGTTGCCGACCAAACCTAAATCGAGGTACCAGGAATTGACGGGCGACTTACGGTTCTTGGCTTTGTGCATCGCTCGTTCGGAAAGCGTTACCGGCGATAGTCCTGGCGGACAAGAAAGACACTTTTGCGTTCCAGAATACGCCGCATCGATTTCCCAAGCGTCGATCTCGACTGGGAGACCAGCCAGCGATGTGACGCAGTCCATGACCAATAGCCCGCCATGGTTGTGAACCGCTGGGGCAAGACGATCGAACGGTTGATGAGCTCCGGTTGAGGTTTCCGCATGAACGAAGGCAGCAACCCTTGGCTTTAATTCGTTGACCTTATCAATGATCTCATCTTGATCGAAAACAAAGCCCCAAGGTGCCTCCATCAAATGAACGATACCGCCCGCTCGACGGGCTTTTTCTGCCAATCTGCCTCCGAACACACCGTTAACGCCGACCAGACAAACGTCACCAGGTTCGACCAGGTTGTCCATCAGCATTTCCGCACCGGCAGACCCGGTGCCGCTGCATGCGAGCGTCATTTCGTTTTCAGTCCGAAAGACCGCCTGAAGCATCTGCCGTACTTCGTTCATAATCCCCATGAACACGGGATCCATGTGGCCGATGCATGGCATCGACAGGGCACGAAGGACGGAATCCGGCACTGGGGACGGTCCTGGACCGTGCAACTTTCGAATGGGGAGATTTAGCATCGCGGCGCTCCGTAGGCGATTGAAGGTGAATGTTTATCGGCGATCTGGGTTGATTGTCGAGCGTTGATCCCGACGATATACAAAGAGTACTTGAAGATCGAGCGAGAAAGCATCGTGCGGCAAATAAGTGTCGCCTTTCGCTCCGCTAAAGAGCGTTCTTCCGTTCTTTCGCGGAGCGAAAGACGACAATAAAAGACCGCTCGATGCTAAGTAACTGTCCGGTATCTCTTTTGAACCTGAGCAATTTACCATGTCGTTGATGATCCGTAATGGTCACATTGTCACAGCAACGGACAGTTACGTCGCAGACATTCTTTGCGAAGGCGAGAAAATTGTTGCCATCGGCAATAATCTGCCCCTGCCTGAGCGCAAGCCCAAGCCCGATTCCGAGCCGGTGGAGGTCATTGATGCCAGCGGCAAATACGTGTTCCCAGGCTTCATCGATCCCCATATTCACATCTACCTGCCGTTCATGGGAACGTTTGCCAAGGACGACTATGCAACGGCCAGCCGCGCTGCGTTAGTCGGCGGCACGACAACATTGATTGAAATGTGTTGCCCTAGTCGTTTGGAAGATCCGCTTGAGGCATTTGAACTATGGTCATCAAAGGCAGCGGGATTGTCAGCTTGTGACTATACGTTTCACATGGCCGTGTCCCGTTTCAATGAAAACACGGAGCAGGAACTGCGCGAGATTGTCCGCCGAGGCATTGCGAGTTTTAAAGTATTTCTCGCGTACAAGGATTTTTTTGGGGTCAACGACACGGAACTTTATCAAACGCTGAAGCTGGCCAAAGAACTCGGTGTCATCGTGACTGCACATTGCGAAAACGAAACACTTGTCGCTCTTCAACAGCAGCAGTTGTTGTCCGAAGGCAAGACTGGTCCAGAGTGGCACGAGCCTTCTCGCCCGGTACAGGTCGAAGCCTTAGGGGTCACTCATCTGATGGCATTCGCGGAACTGACGGGAGCACATGTTTACGTCGTTCACACCAGTTGCCAACCGGCGGTCGAAGCGGCACTTGCCGCGCGATCACGCGGCGTTTCCGTGTGGATAGAAACCGTGATTCCTTACCTTGTTTTGGACAATACTTTTGCCGAGTTGCCGGAGTTCGAAGGGGCGAAGTATGTGATGTCGCCACCGATTCGTAGTGCAAATCAACAAAACTATTTATGGAATGCGATCCGCTCTCGCGAAATCAGCACAGTTGCAACCGACCACGCACCGTTTGATTTTAAGGGCCAGAAGGAGATGGGCCGCGGCGATTTCACAAAAATTCCGAATGGCATCCCCACCGTTGAGCATCGAGTCGACCTTCTCTATAGCTACGGAGTGCGTAAAGGCCGTATCGATTTGTGCACATTTGTCGATTGCGCTTCAACGATGGCCGCGAAACTGTTCGGTTTATTCCCCCGCAAAGGAACCATCGCCGTTGGCAGTGACGCGGATATTGTCGTTTATGACCCTGACTATCGCGGTACCATCAGCGTTAAGACGCACCAGATGGCAACGGACTATAGCGCCTTTGAAGGTTGGCCGCTGGCAGGACGCAGCGACACCGTCACCGTGCGAGGGAAAATCCAAGTTCAAGCAGGAAAATTCGTTGGAAACCAAGAACATGGCCAATTGCTAACGCGTGTACCAACGCATTGAAACGATACCGTTTGGCATGTTTCGACGTATTCGACGAAACCATTTCTTGCTGTATGGGTTACAATCAATGCCGGACGAGCTGATGTCTGGATCGATTCACTCCCACAAAAAAACCTTCCGCTTGGAATTCGATGGAAACTTGCAACTTTTTGCCACGGTGTACCATGCCCGCTCGATCGATTCGCAGCCGGTCGAGCCGCAACCGCAGCCATTCAATTTTTAGTTCGACACGTCAAAATGCGGCGTTTACGCTGCTTGAGTTGCTGCTGGTCCTTGCGATTTTGGTGGTTATTGGCGGCATAGTACTGCCCAATTACATCGGCGCTCAATCCGATGCAAACGTCAACTCAACAAAGACTCAGCTCCATGAACTCCAGCAAGCGGTTCAGATGTTCCAGATTCGCATGAACTCGCTGCCAAAGTCACTCGAAGAGCTAAAAGATGGCCCCAGTGACGCTGCGAAAAAAGCGCGGTGGACGGAATCGATCATCAAGGAAATCCCCAAAGATGCTTGGGGTAACGAAATCACTTTCACGGCCAAGGGTAACAGTTACGAAATTCGTAGCGGCGGGCTTGATGGAAATATGAACACGGACGACGACATCATCGTTGAAGGTTAAACGATGTCGCGAACCGGGGTCAACCGATACGAGTCGCTTCATGCCATGCGCATTCGTGCCGCCTCGTATGGCTCAGTCAATCACGCTTTTACGCTGATGGAACTCTTATTAACGCTTGCGGTTCTCGCCAGTATCGCGGCGATGGTAATCCCAACTTTCGGCGTGCTCTTGACCGATCGCCGATTATTTCGCGCCGGTGACCAGATGCGCGTTGAAATGATGCAAACACGGTTGTTGGCGATGCGTACTGGACGAACTCAAATGCTTCAGCTTCGCGCGGGCACCGCAGAAGCACGCGTCAAGCCTTGGTTTGATATGAACGATTTGACGGAGGCTGTCGACCAAACCGGCGCTTCATCGGCGCTGTTGACCGGTGGCAATGCAACGGCCGCTTCGTTTCGCTCAGCAGGTACAGAAGACGTATCTCGAATGATTGAGCTGCCTCCTGATATTTTGATTGGCGACGCCAAGGTCCACTCGACACAACGCAGTTACGTCGTTGATTCGCAGGCTGCGATTGAGGCTGCGGAAGGCTGGAGCCAACCGATCTTGTTTTATCCCGATGGAACGACCAGTACCGCAGCCGTCACCTTCACGCATACCGAAGCCGGACGCATTATCGTTGTGCTGCGCGGATTGACAGGTGAAGTTACGGTCAGCGACGTCTTGGCAGCCGAGGGACTGGGGGCACCGTGATGAACCGTAACGCATTTTCATTGCTCGAAATTCTGCTTGCTCTGGCAATTCTAGGCGGCTCGCTCGCCGTGCTGTCGCAGATCGTTGGCACTGGAATTGATTCAGCTAATTCCGCACGCGATTTAGCGTTAGCAAGGTTAATTTGCCAAGCCAAGTTAACGGAAACGTTAATGAGCAGCGCAACGCCGATAACCGTGCCGAGTACACCGACGTCGGCCCCTGACTCATCTTCCAATACACCTTTCCTCTACGCGGTTAACGTTGCTCCCGCATCGCTTGCTGGCATGCTGGCAATTCGAGTGTCAGTGGAAGCCCAAAACATTGACGGTGGTCCGCCACTAGCAACCTACTCGTTAACTCGATGGATGATCGATCCATCGTTGGGTCTTAAAGCAGCCGAAGAGCAAGCGAAGGCTGATAAGGCTGCCAAAGCGGAAGCCGCGACGGCAACATCACCATGACACTTGCAAGCCGCCGCCGCTCCGCGTTCACGCTACTGGAAGTCGTACTGACACTTTCCATGGCGGTGGTCTTGATGGCGCTCGTCGGTGCAGCTCTTCAGTTCTATACGACAAACATAAGCGTTCGCGATGCGGATGTACGCCGTGTCCATTTGGCGTCGTCAATTTTGCAAATGATTTCGGATGACCTGCGAGCCGCGCTGCAAGGATCAACCTTTGATTCAACGACACTGGAGACGTTTCTCAAGGCCGCCGCACCAACCGACGCTGGCGCTGCGACTGCGGCGCTGGATCCTGCGGCTGCGGCAACACTAGGAACATCCGCGGCTGACGAAACGACCGCCGAGTCGCCTGACTTAGTGACGTCTACGTTAACGTTGACCAAGCCGGGCTTGATCGGAAATCAATCTCAACTTCAATTTGACATCAGTCGATTACCGCGCCTGGAACAATGGACGCAAACGTTTAGCACGACGCCTGGTGTGATCGCAGACATTCCCAGTGACACCAAAACGGTCACTTATTATGTTCAAGCGGCGGGGACAATTGCTGGCGTCATGGATCCACTTCAAGGCTACCTGCCAACGGCCGAATCCGGCGGGACGCAGGCTGCCGCAGGTGGTTTGGTTCGTCGAGAAATCGATCGAGCCGCCAGCAATTGGGCAACGGAGTCGGGCGGGTTAACAGGCTTAATGATGACTGGTGACTTGATCGCGACCGAAGTCACTTCGATCAGTTTTGAATATTACGACGGTTCCATTTGGCAGATGCAGTGGAACAGTGACGACGCAGGCAATATGCCTCAAGCAGTTCGAATCACGCTCACACTGAGCGAAGCAAATGCGACTGGCAACACCGCCTCATTGGCCGACGGCAAAACGGTGAGCGGTCGCTCGTTTACTCATACGGTAAAATTACCGGTCACCATAGCCGCGACGGAACCGACGGAATCAACCGCAGGTACGGAAAGCACTGGTACGACCGATACCACCGGTGCAACGGGAAGTTCCGCGCCAGGTGGCACTGGGGCCAATGTCGGCGGCGGAGCAGGAAATATTGGTGGTAGTGGAAATGGTGGCGGGGCTGGCAATTGAACGCTGCGGCAAGCAAGCGCTCGGCACTGGAGATAATCATGAGACCGAAAACATACCAACACAATCACGTCCATGTTCGCACACCGCGGCAGGGTATCTTTCTCATCATTGTCTTGGTAGTAATCGCCGTCGCCACGATGGCAGCTTATTCGTTTACCGATACGATGCTCGCCTATGACGAAGCCTCGCACTTGTCCAGCGATCAAATTCAAACGCAAGCAGCGGCCGACTCAGGCGCTGAAGCGGTACGAATGATTCTGTCGCAGACGGCGGTAAGTCGCGATGAAATGGGAGGGACCGCTGACAATCCTGCTCTCTTTCAAGCGGTCAACATCGTTTCCATTCAAGATGGCGGGCGAGCTTGCAACTTCTCAATTGTGGCACCTGGAATGGATGAAACCGGTCGGCTCGGCGGCATTCGCTTTGGCCTTCAGAACGAGTCTTCGCGACTAAATATAAACGCGTTAATTACACTGGAAGAAAATTCGTCTGCCTTGACGGGGATGGTCGCGCTCGCTGCAGCCACAGGAGTTGGCGCAGAAGCCACGGACGAATTGGCAAGTGACAATATTGCTTCGTCGCTGCTGCTCGCCTTGCCGGGAATGACCACGGATATCGCCGATTGCATCTTAGATTGGCTGGATAAAGACGATGAGCCGCGGCCTTACGGTGCCGAAGTTGAGTACTATTCAACGCTGCCTTCGCCATACAAACCGGCGAATGGATCGATCAACAGCGTCGAAGATTTACTACTTGTTCGCGGTGTCACTCCGTCGTTGATGTTCGGTATTGACGTGAATCGCAATGGTGTCGTCGATGCCGCCGAGCAACAGTCCGGAGGTGTCGACATAAACGCCTTAACATCCCTCGGCTGGGCTTCTTACATCACGGTGAACGGCCTCGAATCGAATCGCCGTCGAGATGGGTCACCTCGCGTCCATCTGAATCAAACAGATCTGGAACTACTGTATGAGGAAATCGGTGGTGTGGTCGAGAATGAAGATTACGCTACATTTATTGCCGCTTATCGTGTATACGGAAAGCCGGCTGCAACCGCAGCAGGCACCCTGCAATCAGGTGCCGCGACCAGCGGCGGTGGATCGAACAGCCGTTCCGGTTCATCAAGTGGTTCTACCTCAACCAGCGGTAACGCATCAACTCGCGGTGGAGCGACCAGCGGTGGAACTACTTCGGGAGGAACTACTTCGGGAGGAACTACTTCGGGAGGCGGAAATACCAGTGGTGGGAATTCGGGCAGCGCGATATCAACCGGTTCGTCTGCTGGGGGCTCCAGCAGCAATCAGCCCAAACTCTGGACAGCAGAAGCATTTGAGCAGGTTGATCTGACCGCTGGTGCAGGAACTACCGTTGCCCAGCTTCTCGATTTAATCGATGCAACCGTTACCATCGGAAGCGGCAACAACGCCCCGGTCTACACTTCGCCATTTACATCCGATCCGATCCAGATGGCGCTGTACATGCCGCTTTTAATGGAAAATTTTTCGACTCAAGACTTTGAAACCATGCCTGGTCGAATCAATATCAATGATTGTCCCGCAGAGCTATTGATGGGAATCCCGCTGCTTGGTGAAGAAACCGCAAACGCAATCATTGAAGCACGATCCGAGCCCTCGCAAAGCGAAAACCGGTTGTACGAGACTTGGCCACTTGTCGAAGGCGTGGTCACCCTTGCACAGATGCGATCGCTGATGCCGCTGGTTACCGCTGGAGGAGACGTCTATCGCGCCCAAATCGTTGGTTACTATGAAGGGACGGCCGCATCGACACGCGTCGAAGTGATTGTCGATGCAACTACGGTCAATCCAAAAATTATTCATTATCGCGATCTTTCCCATCTCGGCCGTGGCTTCGATCTCTCGGTGTTGGGAATGCGTAACGCGTTGACGGCTGAAATAGGAAACGAAGGAAACTGACTCAATGTCAAATTTGATCGCCTTAGATTGGGACACGCATGAACTTCGCGCCGTGGTTGCGCGAGCGTCTGCAAGCACTTTCACAATCGTCGATACGATCTCGCTTGCGATCGCTGATGATTCGGTCGAGACCGTTACAGTTGCGCTACGCAAACTGCTCAACGACCAAGGCCTCAGTAAGAATAAGATGAAGGCGTTCGTCACTATCGGACGCGGTAAGTCGGAACTGAGGCAATTAACATTGCCGCCCGTTCCGGTGAATGAACTTCCCGATATGGTGCGGCTGCAAGCGATGCAGACATTCGCTTCCTTTGGTGACAACACGATCGTCGATTTTCTTCCGCTGCCCAGTACGGACGATACGACATCCGTTCTAGCCGCCGCCGTCGCCCCGGCCATGATGAAATCCGTACAGACAATCATCAGCGGTGCCGGGCTGGAGCTGATGCGAGTCGCATTACGGCCGGTTGCGGCCGCAGCACTGTATCAACTGGCTGCCGACAAAAAACAAAACTTAGACGATTCATCGATCGTGGGTGATGTTGTGATGGTCGACCTGCTTGCCGATGACGCCGAGATTGTCGTCTTGCGCGGCCGCCGAGTGATGTTTGTTCGTTCTGTTCGCATGCCCCAGGAGTCCAGTGATCGGCCGACACAAATCGCCGGTGAGCTGCGACGAAGTTTAATGGCCTGCGGTATCAACACATCAAGTACTTCGCAAAAAGTCATCATCTGGGGCCAAGCAGCTACACACGAAGTCGAAAGATTGAAGTTAGCGGAGTCGCTTGGATGCAAAGTCAGCACGCTCGACCCACTGTCGCTTGTCGAAGTCGATCGACGTATACAAGGTTCTGAAGGAACAGACCACTTGCATACAGGACGGTTTGCACCATTGATCGGGTTGCTGGTTGCCGACGCCAAGTCCACCGTTGCTCTTGGCGCTCCCAATCTTGTTGACTTCCTCAATCCACGTAAGCCGATTGAAGTCAAAAAAGACAATCGTCGCCCGCTAGCCATCGGTTTGGTGGTCGCGGCCTCACTGGTACTCGCTGTTTTTTCTGGGTGGTCAAATTTGCGAGCAAAAGATCGTGAAATCAAAGCCCGGGAATTGGAATTGGTTGCGTTAAAACCACAAATTGCCTTGGCTCAAACGAGTATTGATCGAACGGAAATCGTTGACAAGTTTCTCGATGGTAACGTCATCTGGATCGATGAGCTCAGCCGTGTAGCGAAGCTGATTCCACCGTCGAAGGATGCGATTTTGAAAAGCGTATCCGTCAGTTCTTTACAACGCACTGGTGGCGGAGTTTTGACACTTAATGGCGCTGCCACTTCGACAGACGTCGTTGATCAATTATCCTCCGCACTTCGAGATGATGCGCATAGTGTTTCGGGTGCAGGCGCTACCGAATTGGGGGCTAATGAAAGCTATAAATTGGGATTCCGTGAAGCGGTTACGCTAAGCGCCGTCACCGTTCGCAATCAACGCTACGCTGCCCTCGCCGCACTTCGAGATGCCGTGGACAAATCCAAGGTCGATGAACCTACGGACGCTGTGCAAGATCCAATCACGGCGGTACAGCCAGTTGACGAAGCCGCCGCAGTCAAACCCGCTGAACCCGTTTCTCAGCCCACGGAGACAACGGAACCTGCTGCGGCAGTTGAATCTGAAACCCAATCCAGTCCTGCCACCGGAGAAGAAGCATGACTCCAAGAGAAAGAGTCCTAGCGATTGGCGTTGGAGCGGTCTTCGTATTGGGCGGTTGTCAATATGCTTTCAGTACATATCGTGCAGCGGTTAAGGCCAAAGAAGCACGAATGTTAACGCTCGACAATCAACTTTTCGCAGCCAAAGAAATGCAAATTCAAGGCGCGCTTGCTGACCGCCAAATGGGCGACTACTTAGTGCGTTCGTTGCCTAGCAATTCCGAACAAGCCAAAGCCGCGTACACACGATGGCTGTTCGAGACGGCTGAATTGATCGACTTGCGTGACCGAGCGGTAACGCCGTCAAACACGATGCCGGTCGGCGATCTTTATGATCGGTATGGATTCAAGGTCAGCGGAAAAACCGACGCACGCGGTTGGCTTGAGTTTTTGCATGCGTTCTACAGTAAAGATTACTTGCACCGAATTACCGAGATGACGGTACGGCCAGCGCGTGAGGGCGGTTTGGCGATTGATCTTTCGATTGACGTAATTTCCTTACGAGCCGCCCAAAAAGACGCGCCTGAGCCGAAGACGACTGCGCCACAGGTCGGTGATTTTCAACAATACGCGGATGCGATTCTCAACCGCAATTTCTTTTCAGGCCCCAACCAACCGCCGTCATTTCAGAGTCCCGAACGCTTGGCGACAGACGTTGGCAAATCATCTTCGTTAAAAATCAGTGCTGAAGACGCAGAGAAAGATACTTTGACCTACGCCATCGTTGGCGAAGTCCCTAAGGGCCTTGAGTTGGATGCGAAAAGTGGCAGTGTGCGATGGGAGCCCAATGAGCTTGGAAGCTATTCGCTCGTGGTGAAGGCGACCGATAACGGATACCCGCCTCAAAGCGTTGAGCGTAAGTTTGAAATCGCGGTTGTTCAACCGCCTCCGCCTGCACCTTCCGCTGCGGCTGCACCCGGCTTCGATGATTCAACTCAAACAGTGCTGACCGCGTTGGTTCAAGGCAGAAATGACTGGACAGCGTGGATGAAAGTTCGCACCACGGGAAAAACATTAAAACTTCAACCGGGTGATAAGTTTGAAATTGGCACGCTTCGAGGCGAAGTCGTTGAAGTCACGTCAAAGTT
>JAYVSE010000204.1:0-28662 GCA_043775635.1 Planctomycetaceae bacterium
TTAGTAACCCGCTGCGTAAGCGAGGGACCACTGCGATCCCTCGCTTACGCATTCGGGTTATGATTTGCACGCTAAAATTCAAAACACAACTAAATCAACGGCCCGCTATCGCCTACGGTTCACTCAGACTGCACTTGCCCGACCTATGCTGCGACGACAGGACTTGGACTTTTTGACAGCAAATGCGAGAGTAAACTCGCGTTCGTTGAATCACTACGGGACGAGCAACCGCTGTCGACGGATGCCATCTGTCGACCGCCACCAATTCTGTCGGAAATGGGGCCTTCTGAGGGGCGATTGGGACCAACCAAAGGCTCCTGGGGAGCGGCAAACATCGCGTGTCGAATGCCCTGGCTAAACTTGTTGGTGGCGGTTTTGCGAGCGTAGGCGATGGTGTATGTGAGAGACATCGTTTTATCCTTGAAGCGTGGGACAAATCAGGAGCATTATCGAAGCGGTTCGGACTTAAAAATTCGGCTTTCCGTATCGTTTCTAATAATCTCAGCGAATAAATGCTGCGAATGTTACACTGGGGAGCCTCCTTGTAATCTTATTTCGCCTTTTGATTTGTCTTCATGAAAATTCTGCTCAGCAACGACGACGGAGTCTACTCGCCTGGGCTCGCCGCGATGGAACAGCAACTTCGGCATTTAGGCGAAGTCTTCGTCGCCGCACCAGCAACGGAGCAAAGCGGAGTTGGGCATTCGATCACCTATTTGACTCCTCTGCTATGCAAATCGATTCGGCGTGAGGGACGGCACTGGGCTTGGGCCGTCGAAGGTTCGCCAGCCGATTGTGTCAAGCTAGCGATCGTCGAACTCTGCCCATGGAAACCGGATCTGGTTGTCAGTGGCATCAACAACGGACTCAATGCTGGCATCAACGTGCTCTACAGCGGCACTGTCGCCGCTGCGATCGAAGGTGCATTCTTCGGAGTCACGAGCATTGCGATTTCGATGGAACACGCCGAGGATCCCGATGTCCAAGCCGCTGCCGTGGTCGCGCGTAACGTGATTGATGGCATCGTCAGCCACAACGTCCCCGCAGGTCGGCTGTTCAACGTCAATATCCCCACGGCTGCGACCGAACATCCTGCCGAAGTCAAAGTTGTCCCGATGGGACTAGCACAATACGGTCGCAAGTACGAAAAACGAAACTCGCCTGGTGGACGCGATTACTACTGGGCGATGTGGAGCGAACCGCCAGAGCCACCCGCCGCAGAGTCCGATTTGACCGCGTTACGTGCCGGCCATGTCACCGTGACGCCGCTAGACTTTGACCTCACGCGTCATGCAGAGATCTCTGCAATGCGAAACTGGGGCCTGAAGACGTAATTGAATTGGCAATGCAAAAACGCAAAGACCCCCGGCAAGATTGCTCTCGCCGGAGGCCTTTGTTGTTGATCTTTAAACAACTATTTGAGGTCGGCAGTTTGCCGGTTCAAACTAGTTGCTGCATCCGCAAGCTGGTGCTTCGCAACCACAAGCTGGTTCGCAACCACAAGCTGGTTCGCAGCCTGAGTCACAGCAGCTTTTGTGCTTGTGGAACAGCTTCGAGAGCAAACCACGAACTGGTTTGCTGCAGTGGCCAGAATCACAACCGCAAGCTGGTTCGCAGCCGCAAGCTGGTTCTGCACAACCACAAGCTGGTTCGCAACCACAAGCTGGTTCTGCACAACCACAAGCTGGTTCGCAACCACAAGCTGGTTCGCAGCCCGAGTCGCAGCAGCTCTTGTGCTTGTGGAACAGCTTCGAGAGCAAACCACGAACTGGTTTGCTGCAGCAGCCAGAATCACAACCGCAAGCTGGTTCGCAACCGCAAGCTGGCTCTGCACATCCACCGCATGGGGCTTCGCAGCCACAAGCGGGTTCGGTGTCGCAACAAGCATCGCAGCTGTTACATCCGAACATTTTTCCGAACAAGTGGCCCGCCGAAGCGTCCACTGAGCTGAAGGCAACGAAAGCAAGGGCCATCAGCGCGGGGGCAATAACACGACGCATCGTGGTGAACTCCAAAGGATTGGGTGTAAGGTGTCTCGTAAGTGGTGAGACCAAGCCGCATAATAAACGTCACAAGCGGCTGCTCTTCAGCGACTTGCGTTGTTAGTCAACGTGATCAATTCCGCACAGGGTTCATCACAAACGTTGCGTGGCGTGAGCGACGAACCGTTAACATGACGGCGGAGTTGTAGAGCGTGGCGGCTTGACACACACTTCTACACGGTGACGTACCATGCTATCGACGACACATCAACGATCTCTTTGCGAAACTGATGGTTTTCAACCACACCAACCCGTTTTCCACGTCGGTTGCATCGCTTGACACGTTAACTCCGATTCTACCAGTTGCGCTGCCACTCCAATTTAACATCCGCATGCTGATTTGCTTCGCCATAGTCGCTATCATTGGTTTTTCCACCTATCCTTTCGGCGGCGAACGCTGCCAGCCAAGATCTTGGTCCTGGCTTACAGCGTTCGATTTCCCTCGCCCGCAGTCCGTCTTTTTTCGGACGGACTGAAAGTCCATCCTACGGCGAATTACGAAACTTATTTCAGGGCAATTCCCGAAGAATCTTTCACATGACACAAACACCAAAACAAACTTCTCCAACGATTTTCCAGGGCGATCTTCCTAAAATTGGTATCCGGCCCACGATCGACGGTCGGCTCGGCGGCGTTCGTGAATCACTCGAAGACCAAACGATGAACTTGGCAAAGCGAGTGGCCGAATTGATCGCAAACAACGTTCGTTACCCCAACGGACAACCTGTCGAGTGCGTGATTGCAAACACCTGCATCGGAGGTATCAACGAAGCGGCTGCATGCGACGATCAATTTCGCAGGCAGAACGTCGGCGTTTCATTGACCGTCACACCGTGCTGGTGCTACGGATCGGAAACGATGGACATGGATCCATTGCGTCCTAAAGCCGTCTTTGGCTTCAACGGAACGGCACGACCGGGCGCGGTCTATCTCGCAGCGGTGCTGGCTGGACACACACAAAAGGGTATCCCGGCGTTCGGCATTTATGGACGCGACGTTCAAGATGCTGGCGATACGAACATGCCCGTTGACGTGCAAGCGAAGATCCTCGACTTCGCTCGATGTGGTATGGCCGTCGCCTTGATGCGCGGCAAATCATACCTCTCGATGGGCGGTACTTCGATGGGTATCGCTGGTTCGATGGTCGATTTTGCCTTCTGGGAAAAATGGCTCGGTATGCGAGTCGAAGATATTGACATGAGCGAGTTCATCGGACGCATGAACAAGGGGCAATACGACCATGCTGAATACGAACAGGCGCTCGCGTGGGTCAAGGAAAATTGCCCTGAAGGCGATGACTACAACGCTGACAATGGCAAACGCTCACGCGAGCAACTCGATAGCGAATGGTCGGACAGTGTAAAGATGGCCATGATCGCTCGCGACTTGATGGTTGGCAGTCCGAAGCTGGTCGAAATGGGTTTCAAAGAGCAGGGCCAAGGTCACCAAGCAATTGCGTCGGGCTTCCAGGGCCAACGTCAATGGACCGACCACTTCCCCAACGGCGATTTTCTTGAGGCGATCCTCAACACATCGTTCGATTGGAACGGCAAGCGAGCTCCCTATGTCGTTGCGACCGAAAATGACGCGGTCAATGCAGCGACAATGTTGTTTGGCTACTTGCTTACCAACACCGCTCAGGTTTTTGCGGATTTGCGAACGTACTGGAGTCCCGATGCGGTCGCGTCGGCGTGCGGCGGTTACAAACTAGATGACGACGCTGCCGATGGTTTGCTGCACTTGATTAACTCCGGCCCGGCGACGCTCGACGGTACCGGCGAACAAACCGGCCGCGACGGCAAGCCGACGATGAAGCCGTTTTGGGATATCACTGACGATGAAGTCCAAAAATGTTTGCGGGCTACGACATGGCATCCATCGATCACCGAATACTTCCCCGGCGGTGGCTGGAGTACACGTTATCGTACACGCGGCGGCATGCCTGCAACGATGACGCGTATCAACTTGGTATCCGGTCTCGGCCCTGTCTTGCAAATCGCAGAAGGTTTTACTGTTGAGTTGCCCGACAATGTTCATGACGTATTGGACCAACGCACCAACCCAACTTGGCCGACAACGTGGTTCGCGCCAACGTTGACCGGCAAGGGCGCGTTCACGTCGACCTATGAAGTCATGAACCACTGGGGAGCGAATCATTGTGTAATGACAACCGGCCACGTCGGTCATTTGTTCATCACGCTGGCATCCATCCTGCGAATCCCAGTTTACATGCACAATGTTGCCGAAGGTCGCGTGTTCCGTCCAAGCGCTTGGAATGCATTTGGTACCGACAACCTGGAATCGGCTGATTTCCGAGCGTGCCAGAACTTTGGTCCATTGTACGGACGTGTGTAGTAGGAACAAAGTACAAACCCGCGACCCATATCTCTTGGTGCATGCGAGCTCAGGTCGCGTTGATCGACTTCGAAACGCAAGGCTTTACGCATTGGTTGAGATTGCTGAGTGGTTCAATCGTCCATGATCGCTTCATTGATCGCCCGAATGATTGCGATGCGGCCAATCGCCGTCGCGGTGACCCGATCGACGTCCAGCCCCATCGAACGCGCGACGTAAATGGCGAGCTTCACGTCGTGAATGCCATGAAATTGATTCGTGACCTTGCCTTTCCAGTAAATGGTTTGCGAATCGCTTTGAAAGCCCGACTCAAACGTCTCGGCGAGTTCTTCGATCCAAATTTCAGGCACACCGGACTGACGACAATGCTCGACCGACCAAATCTGATCACCATGGCATTCTTCCAGAATCGCTAACGCCCGATGTCGCGGTAATTGGGTCATGACAACAGCGAGTCAATCTTCGCAGCGACGATAAAATCGTTTTCACTTAAACCACCTATCGCATGGGTTGTCAGCACAACTTTGACTTTGCGATAACTGGTCAGGTGTAAGTCTGGGTGGTGCTGTTCTTCTTCGGCAAGAACGCCAACGCGATTGATGAAGTCGATCGCTTCAACGAAATTTTTGAAAGACCATTTCCGTTCGATCGAAAGAACGGACCCGTCCATTTGCCATTTTGGTACTTGAGTGAGCAATTCCGCGCCGGCTTGTGGCGAGAGTTTTTCGACGCCGCCTTCGCAAGCCTTGCATTTTCGTTGTGCAAGTGGATGGAGATCAGGCGGCTGCGAATCAGAAGCGGTCATGGCTTTTCCTATTGTCAATGGTTTTCAATCAAAGCGTTGTCGAGACTTTATCGGAGCTAAGGCGCTGATCGACTTCGTTGCTGACGATCACGCCATAGTTAATCGCACCAAGCCAGCCGCTCATGATGATGCCGACGCTGCCAGCGTGATACATGCCGCGAATTTGCTGGGGTAACGCACGGCTGACCGCGAGGCCTTCGAATTTGGTTCCAAAGCTGGCACCAAGCTGATGTCGCGTGTAGTGATTAAAGGTTTTCGGCGTTGCGGCTTCGACCCATTCAATTTTGTTTCTTGCGTCCGGAACGTACTTTTCAAGGGCGTCGATCGTCGTATCGATTAGCTCTTGCTTGCTGGCTTCGTAGTCCGCGTCCGAAAGGTTAGCCCAATCTTCCCAGCGAGCATTTGTGCTGCTGACGACAGCGTGCCGGCGTTTCTTGCTTGGTCGCGTTCGGGGGTAATAGAAGCTGAATGTGCGGCTGGTGATGTCACGACTGAGCAGCAAATCGGTGCGGAATACGGGGGCCGTACTCATGAACAATAAATCGCCCGTGGACTCGTCGATTTCGACTTCGGGCTTCATTGCCATATAGACTTGAGTGCTGCTGTTGTTCAGACGAACCGCTTCGGCTTGTTCAAGGAAATCAGCCGACAGCGCTTCTTTGCCCAGCAGATTCAATGTCGTGGTGCGCAGATTCGCATTGCTAACTACCGCGCGACAGCGAATCTCGCGGTCTCCGACAATAACCGCGTGGACTTGACCATCGACAACTTTGACGCGGTCGACACCGCAGCGAATACAGATGTCAACGTTGTTCTTCTCAAGTTCCTTCTTCATGCGCGAGACGAGATCATCGGTACCACCTTCGTAGATGAAAACGCCTTTGCTCATGAAGTTGCTAAAAACAATTCCGTATGTGATCGCGGGGTCTTCCAGTGTCGAACCGTTGGCGTAGGTAATCGGTTCCATGAGCAGACGAACGACGTCTTCACGACCTGGGAAGAACCGATCGAACAATTGACGAGTGGTCGTCGATTGGTCGTCATAGAAATTCATGCCGCGCGCCGTGTCGAAAAAATCATTGACGACGCTCGGCTCGATCCCAAATTGGGTTGCAAGCAGCTTGGTAAAATCTTCGCGATTGAACGTTGTGGTCAAGGAGAACATCGGATTGTCAAACCGAATGTTTTCGAGCTGCACAATTCGATCGGCAATGTCGCTGTTCCAATACCGTCGACAGGACTTAATCATTCCGCTGGGGAAGCCATGCAGCGAGACGTCGAAGATATGGCCACCAGGGCGGAGAAACCAAGTTGCCAGGCCGCCGAGTTTGTAGTGCTGTTCGAGCAATAGCACGCGGTGGCCGGCGCGTCCCAAGATGTTGGCGCTGGTCAATCCAGCAAGTCCGCTGCCGATGACAACGACGTCGTACTCGTCAGCGGCATCCTTTAAAAAATCCTTGGGCATGAAATTCAGGGCGGTTTGCGAAAGTGTGGGTCGATAGGAAGAACAACCTTCAGTTTACCATTGAGGCAATGATTGGCCACTCCTCATAAAGTGCCGATATCGGGCTGAAGCTCCGCGAAAATGCCGATAACGTCGGTTGGTGGCGGCCGATCGCCGTACAGCAACAATCCAGTTCCCAAGATGTACCGGTCTTCAAACGGCCGAATTGACTGTGGTCGATTCAAGATGACAGGTCTAGTTTGGTCCATGCATAGCAAGCTGCGGCCTCACTTGGATTATTGCCATTGACTAAGCAAGCGACTAACTCTGCAGGCGCACGTAACCCACGGAATTGTAAACTTGTCGTTTCCAGTTGGTGCATTAAAACGTTGCTTCCTAGAGAATCAAAGTAACCAAAGAAGCCGTTCGGTTGATCGTAACCGAGACCGCTTTTCATCGCCAACTCGATACTTGCTTGATCGCTCACGAGGCCAGTAGCCATCGCTTCTGCCGCTTCGATCCACATGGGAATAGAAATCATTTGAGCAATTTCTTCTATCGACCAAGATCGTACGTCGCGATGATATTTGGCGATGACCTTCTTGGCGGGCTCACTCAGCGGTGCGTGGATGTTAGGGCGATCGCTGGTTGTGTTAACTGCGTCATAAAAGCAAGCCCGCGCCTTGATCATCCCTGCGAGAATTGGCGCTGGATCGAGGCGACTGGGAAATGATTGCCAGAAAATGCGTCCTGAATCAAACGCGGTGCGTAGTCCAATCGTGTCGATCAGTTGAAGTGGTGACATCGGCATGCCGAACATGATTGAGGCTGCGGCAAGCATGGACGCATCGATTCCATGTTCAAGCATTAGCAACGACTGGTTTAGATATGGCGCAAGCAATCGATTCACAACAAAGCCGGGACTGTCGCGGACGTGAAGCGTTTTCTTGCAAATTCGCGTTGCATGCGTTTGACAAATGCTCTTTGTCAATGACGACGTACTTGCGGTCGGGACGCATTCGACGAGTGGCCGATCGGCGACGGGCATAAAAAAATGCATACCACAACATCGTGGATCATTGCCGAGCGGTTCAAATATGCTTGCGATTTGCAGATTGGAAGTGTTGCTGGCAAGAATAACGTCGGCCCCACAGCGCTGACGCAAATCCAGAAAGAGCGATTGTTTAAGCGCAAGGTTTTCTGGGATCGATTCGATCACGATCGATGGCGCGGACGCATCGCCGAACGACATTCTAGCGGTCGGCATTTCTCCAACGAGCGGTTTGATCCGCTCGATCCGGATTTCGCGAAATTGTTTACCTGCGGCTTCACAAGCGAATTGAAGTGAATCGACATTGGCGTCAATCAGCACGACATCAATGCGGTGCTTTAAATGTTCGCCGAGGATCGCGCGACCAACCGTGCCAGCACCGACCAAACAAACACTGGAAGGTTTTTCGGTTCGCAGCGAGGGGATAGTGAGGTCAGGCATGATTTTTTCAAACAAAGCCTAGCGACTAGCCAGTGTTCAGTCCAGTTTGAAGACCGTCGTTGGCGAAAATGCTTTTCCCGCCGTCGATGGGCAGAATAACGCCGGTTACAAATCGATTTTCACACAGGAACTCAGCCGCGTGAGCAATGTCGTCAGCCGTGCCGATTCTTTTTAGCAGTACGCTTTCCGCAATGGCTTGACGTGTTGTTTCATCGACATCGTCGCCTAACAACACGGGCCCAGGTTGTATGCAGTTCACACGAATATTGGGATTGCGGTAAGCCAATTCGACGGCAAGTGAACGGGTCATCGTTTCCACGGCACCTTTGCTTGGAAAGTAGGCGGCGTGGTCGAGATAAGGTCGACAAGTAGCCCAGTCGCTGATATTGATGATTGCACCACCAGAAGCCTGCGAAACCATACGTAGGCCAGCAGCACGCCCGGCGACAAAACCGCCAAGAGCATTGACTTCAAAATACCGACGAACTTCGATTGCCGTCACGTCTTCCAGCCGAGTTGGTTCCCAGATACCGGCTGAGTTGACAAGAATATCAAGACGACCAAAACGCTCGATTGTCGCATCGATCATCTTTTCGACGGCGATGGAATCTTCCATGCAGGCTGTCGCGACGAGCACGTCAGTGCCCCGATCTCGAAGTTGGTCAGCGAAGTCTTCTGCAGCAGCGCTGCTTGTTCTCGTATGAATCACCAAATGGCAGCCACGAGATGCGAGTCGTAACGCGATCGCACGACCGACCCGCGGTGCTGCACTGCCAGTTACGAGTGCGATAGGGTTGTCGCATCCGAACGTTTGTTGAAGTGACATGATGTTTTAAAATAAATGCCCGGTCTACCTTTGCTCCCACTCACCTCGCTGTGTGCTTGGTAATGATCGACGCAAATCAAAGTTTACCTCTGCGATTGTATGGGTTCAGCGAGAATTCGAGCAGTAGTGGATCGACGTCAGATTCTGGGTTGCCAGGTCGCCAGAGCGTCAGGGTGCAGCATCGCGATTTGCCGAAAATTCGTTGTCCCTTGTATACTTCTCGTTTCCAGGTCAAGTTATTCGCGTGAACAAACCGTTTCCGAGCTGGGCGACTGGCCAAATGACACCTTTTTGCGTTATTGAGTTTGAAAAATGCCGCGTTTGAATGTTGTTGGAGTTGGCGAATTTGAGGTTCCTGCGGGAAAGCGATTGGTAAAGGCGTTGGTCGAGGAAGCGGGCACTGATCAGTTGCATGCCTGCGGTGGTGCTTCGCGATGTACCACCTGCCGCGTGAAATTTGTTACAGGTGAACCTTTACGGAAGACACAGGCCGAACGCGACACGCTGGCTGCTCGGCAGGTCACGGGTGAGGGTGTGCGATTAAGTTGCCAGATGACTTGCGACCACGACATGACGGTCGAGTTGATTAGCCGTTTCGAAGGAAGCGGTCGGAAAGACCAAGGCAGTCCCGTGGCGGACAACATTCAGCCAGAACCGATTTGGCTTTAGCAATGAGCGGGAAAAAAAGTGTCCAGGACGAATGACGAATCAAGCGGCCTCATGACCATGTTCATTAAGGCGAACTCGCAGAGGGCCAGATACCCGTTGCAAAGCTTATCCGATTGAAAGACCAAAGACTTTGGCTGATTAGGATCGAGCCCTCGACGGAAGCTAGCTTCACCGGGTAGGAAAGTTCGCATGAGCACGACATTGCATTTAACGGCTGCAGAATTTGATCGCATGGTCGGGTGCGGGGCCTTTACGCATTTACATCGAAAGATCGAGCTTATACGTGGGTAGTTGCGAGAAAAGAATCCAGCAGGACCGATTCACGGAGATCTAATTATTTTTCTAACGAATTGGTCCGTTCGTTCGACTTCCCCCGATAAAATCATGGTGAACAGCTTAGCCCGATCGCTTGCCCGACAGCCAAGTTAGTGCTTGCCGAACTATTTGCGCACCAATGAAGATCTAGCTGAACAACGCGTCAACTGCTAAGCCCGCAAAGAACCAAAGCTGAATAAAAACGAACTACGAAAAACGTGTCAATTGCAGAATATTTGAAGCGCAGCTTAGTGCTTACTCAGCAGCCCAGCAAGTTGGGAACGCAGCTCGCTTGTACCGGCGACGCAGAACCTTGGCTTCCAATCGTCCAGCGTCCCACCATCGTACCGCGAGATCGTTGCCCCAGACTCTCGTACAATGACGATTCCCGCCGCGCTATCCCATGGTTGCACGCATGTCGCCCAGTACGCGTCTAGCCGTCCGTCAGCGACATAACACATGTTTAGCGCACATGATCCCAGACGCCTGAGCGAGCGGCACTTTTCTAGGACATCAACAAAGCGACCGATCTCAGGTGACGTCCGATCAATACCGGCAGGAAAGCTGCAAGCCACGAGTGCATCGTCGATCGCGGTGCAGCGACTGGACGACATTGCTCGTCCGTTGCAGGTTGCCCCGTGACCATCGATCGCTGTGAAAAGTTCGCCGTAGACAGGATCGAGAATCACGCCCAGACGCATTTTTCCCGCCGCATAGAGGCCAATTGAAACCGCAAAATTTTGCAGTCGATGGACAAAGTTAACGGTACCATCCAGCGGGTCAACGACCCAACACGGTGGTGCGTCTGCAGCGCCTTTGCGAACAGCGTCAGGCGGCTCATTCTCACCGTCCTCCTCACCCACAAAGGCGTAGCCCGGAAACGCCGCCTCGAGAACATGACGAATGGCTTTTTGCGATGCGAGGTCGGCATCGGTCACTAGGTCTTTTGGTGCTTTTTCAGAAACCACTCGCGAATCGCGACGAAGCATCAATTCAACCGCTCCGGCCCGAGCCGCTGCAATGGCGACCTCCAAATGCCTTTGATCCATAAACCTATTTACTCGATCTCAAGGTGCTGCAGCTCTTCGAGCCACAAGCGGATGTCGTTGTCGTACTCAGTCGCCATGTTGCCGATCACGAGTTGTCGCTGGAACGCTGCGGCGCCTTGATCGACCAGTTCCGCCGCTTCGGCGCTGGGGAAACGTCGATTGGGGTCCGGGGCAATTAATCCCCTCAGAAAATTCATCAACAACTCATTGCGAAGCACTTCGTTTGGCAGATATTGATCCAAACGCTGGGGCAATTCTCGCTTCGCTTCCAAAAGCTCGCGCAACGTCATTTCACCTGGAAATGGGTTCTGGCCGCTGAGCAACTCAACTAACACATAGCCGGCACTGGCCAAGTCACTACGCGGAGACGCATCATTATTCTCAAGCACTTCGGGAGCCGCATACATCGGCGTGCAATCACGATCGCGAGGCGGATTCTGAAAATCAAACGCTGACCCCATGTCGATCAATTTCGCATGCCCCGTGCGTTTCAGCATGATGTTCGCTGGCTTCACGTCGCCATGCACGACGCCCTCGCGATGCAATGCCGCTAGCGCCCCCAGCACTTCGCGAACGATCGCAACCGCGACACCGGCCTTAAAACGTGACTGTATCGGACCTTTCGTAAGAATGACTTCGTTGATGTAAGTCCAACGACGCGAACTCACCTTCCCATGCAAAGCCTGCAGGCACCCAGGCATCACCAAACGACGAAGGTCATAACCGTCGACCCATTCCATGATCATGACACGAATACGATCGCGTTCGAAAAAATTCTGAACATCAAGAACATTGTCATGCTGAATCAGCGCAACACGAGCCGCTGTCTTTGCAATTCGCGACATCGCTTCGTCATATCGCCGCGCAGACGAATATCTCTCGGGCGAAAAAATCTTGATTGCAACGGGAACCGTAAACTCATCTGTCCCACGGTATTCGCTCAGATATACTTCACCCTGGCCGCCGCGACCGAGCAGCTTGATCAATTGGTAATGGCCCGTCCAACTAAGCTTCCGTGACTTAATCAGCCCGTCATAAGCTGACACGAGCTTAACGTCGGTCTCACGGGCTGTGGTTCCCTGAAAATTAAGCGTCGGGTGGGGTTCGTGTCGAGTCGTTGATTGCATACGCATGGATTCCGTCCGTGGTAATAATACTCAGTGTGATTCAGCAGTCCTTCTTAAAGAAGTAACCTCAGGTGAGTTGTACATAATAGCCCAAGACAACTTCGCGGCAATGACTTTAAGGGTAAAACCGCGTTTCAATTGCACTTCTCAGACGCTTTGCTGACCATTTCGTTTCATTTTTTATTTGGCACGTCTTTTACCGTCGTTCTCCAGGCCCAAATGAAGCCCGCTGAAACATGGGACGGACGGACCAGCCGTCCCCGTCCTACTTTAAAAAGACCTGCCTATGCCATCACTTTAGGCACCAGCAATCCCTTCCCTCGACTGGAAACGATTGAATGGTAAAGTAAGTTTAACGGGGAGCCGTAGGCGACGGTTACGGGACAAACGGACGCCTTCTTCGGCTAGCCTTTAAGCAATTAAATCAACAGCCCGCTAACTACGGGCTGTTGATTTGGTGAGCCGTACGCGCTAGCGTCGGGCCCTACGGCAGGACGCTTACCGTTGACGGCCCGTGGCTAGCGCCCAATGGCTCACTAAAACGATGGAAACCCACTATAACAACAGCCCTCTAACTAACGCCTCGCCGTTAACCAATCCAGTGAAGAGCAATGTCTGAAGCGATCATTTTTGCGGGAAGTGCGGAAAAAAATCCGTCTTTGTATCGGCGACTTCGTGTTCCACTAGGCGACCCGGCTGCTTGGTTTGAAATCGGCGGCACTCGCATTGCGATGGTCAGAGACATCGAACGCGAACGAGTGCGTAAGTTTGCACTCGCTGATCGCGTTGTCTGCCCGGCTGATTTTGCACCGCCTGAAGGGCTCGATGCGGACCGTGAAACGGCAACAGCACAGTCGCTGGCGACAGCGATCAAGGCGCTGGGTGGCTTGAAAGCACGTGTCGATCGCACGTTCCCGATGATCTATGCCCACTTTCTTTTGGCCGCAGGTATCGAGCTGACCTATGACCCTTGCCAGGGCGTGCTTGATCGGCGTGTTAAATCTGAAGAGGAGATTGAGTTAATTGCAAAGGCTCAAAGCGTGACAGAGTCGGTCATGGAACAGATCTGTGGAACGATTGCGCGAAGTCGCGTGGCGAGCGATGGAACACTTGAGGACAATGGATCGTCGCTAACCAGCGAGCGAGTTCGTTTCATGGCGGCAGAAGCATTCATGCGGCGCGGGTTCTCGATGTCTCATGGTGCGATTGTCGCAACCACGCCGCATGTTGCCGATTGTCATCACGCGGGTGAAGGACCGCTCGTCACCGGCCAACCGGTCATCGTCGACTTGTTTCCTCGTGACGATTCTAGTCGTTATTGGGGCGACTGCACACGAACCGTCGTTCATGGCCAGCCCAGCGATCGCGTGCTTGCCATGCATGCGGCCGTGTTTGATGCCAAGCGTGCGGCAACGGAGAAGCTTGTTGCTGGGGGCACTGCTGAAAAGGTTCATCATGCGGTTATCGAACGGCTTGTTGCCCATGGCTTCCGTGTTTCGCGAGGTACGACAACCGATGAGCCCACGATTCAACACGGCACTGGCCATGGCATTGGCCTCGAGGTTCACGAACCGATTCTGCTCGATGACGGCGGTGGTGAACTGCTGGCTCATGAAGTTTTTACTATCGAACCGGGGCTCTATGGCCGGAATGATGGTGGCGTACGAATCGAAGACATGCTGGTGGTTGAAAACGGTCCCGCGAGAAACCTGAACCGTTTGCACGAAGGTCTTGATTGGCGTACCTAGGAACCGTCCCGAAATAACTTCCCGATTTCATTCGTAGCGGAAGAGCGCAAGCTCTCCGGTTCCTCGAGACCGGACGGCTCGCGCCGTTCCGCTAAAAGCGGATTTTATTCGGGACTGTTGCTTCGCGATTCTTTGCCTGCTATTCATCCATCTGAGTTGGCTGTGGGAGGAAGCTGGTCAACAACGTACCGACGAGCGCGTATGCGCCGGCAACACAAGCTCCCACGATCGCCATCTGCGCGGGACCGGACGCGAATGTGATCGTTAGGAAAGCTGCGGACGTTCCGATGATGCGACCACCAATGTTTGCCGCAAAGCTTTCACCAGTCCCGCGAAGGTGGACTGGGAAAACAAGCGGAATGTAGTTGCCCCAGAAACTAAACTGCGACACGGTCAACACGCCCGCAATGAAAATGCCAACCTTTATCAACGTCAGTGAGTCGGTCTGGAGGGAGCCTCCGATCCAATAGAACAGTGCGGGGATCAAGATCATTGCTGGAATCTGAAAAATGCGGAATAGTGTTCGGCGGCTGACAATTCGGACCGCCAAAATCGCCAGCAAAGCGCGGCCTAGCAATCCGCCGAGTTCTTGCCAAACCGTCACGCCCGCCACGACTTTATCGCTTGCATTGCCTGCCGCTTTCTTTTGATCGGGTGTATATTCTGGCTTGCCGGTTTGTTTGTTTTTGCCTGCAGGCTCGCCGACTTTGGCCTTGGCAGCGGCAACGACTTGGATGTGTCCCGATTCTTTGGGCGTGCCTAACGCTTGTGCGCCAAGAATCTGAGGCAGTTGCTGAATTGCACCGAAAGCAATTCCGTAACTTGCCGCAAACATTAACGTGGTCACGATCGTTGTCTTGCGCAGCGCGGGGCTGAACAGTTCGACAATCGAGGGGCGACGCAACGTACCCGCTTCTTTTTTCTTTTGCCATTCCGGCGACTCCGGAAGAAACGGCCGAATCATGATCAAGGGCAAGGCGGGGATAACGCCAGAAATCAGCGTGTAGCGCCAAGCTTCGTGACCACCAGCAATTTCGGGCAGGCTCTTCGCCCACTCGACGGCCATGATGTTCATTCCGGCAACCATCAGTCCACCTAAAGATGAACAGGCTTGCGTCCAACCGAGAACCTTTTCACGCTGCTCATGGTTGGGAAACAGTTCCGCTAGCCAAGCAACCGCAGCGACGAACTCAACACACACACCGACAAACACGCAGCAGCGGAAGAAGAGCAACTGCTCCAGGGACGTTGCGAATCCGGCCGCGAATGCACCGAAGGCATAGAGCAGGATGCTGAATGTCAACACTCGCCGGCGGCCCAGACGATCGGTCAGCCATCCGCCGAGTAATCCAAAGACACCGCCGGCAACGGCAGGTGCGAAGAACAGCAATCTCGCCCACCACACGTAATTCACACCACCTGGCAGCCAGGTAGCGATCGCCTCAGGCCGTGCCATGCCGCCTTTAACCATTTCCTCGATCAGAGGGGCACTCAGTGCTGCCAGCGCGGGCTTAATGATCAGCGGTAGCATCAGCAATTCGTAGATATCGAATGCAAAGCCGATGGCTGCAATCACGCAAACGGTCCATTTAACCAATGTGAAACCGTCTTGATTGCTGCCTGACGAAGAGTTACTCATGTTTCCGGGATGTCGCTGGTTGGGTAGGCGAGAAGGCAAAGTGCCGGGCGAGAAGCCAAGTCTAACTCAACCGGTAAGCAAACGAAACGCAGGGACATGGGATAAACTTGAGGCAATTTCGGAGCAATTGACAAGTTTTTGTCGCAAATGCGAATTTTTGCCAATCGTGTCAAAGTTTGCCGAATGAATCGCCGATAACGGTTAAAGGTGATTCCGGGGTTGAACCGTCGGAATCGAATTTCCGCGTCGGTCTGAAAAGGCGATCCCGAAGATGAACTGCTACCAAGCCATAACCGCCAAGTCGCTGATTATCGTCGGTACCGTGGCGACGACGTTATTGACCGCGACTGGGTGCCAGGTTGGCATTAATGGTCAAACCCTGCCTAGCCCCTATTACTTGCAGGACGATGTTCAATATTTCCCAAGCGGTCCGGAATTCAAGCTGCCGCGCGAAGCAGCAGCGTTACGTGCAGCCGAGGCCGAAAATAAACTACGTAAACCTTAAGTTCCGGCGGCTTACTTAGCTGATTGCCGGATCTCTTCTGCGGCAATCATTTGGCTGAGAATATCGCGCAGTGAAATGCGGATATCCCACTCGGGATAATCTCGACGGAGCTTGCTTAGGTCGCTGATGTAACAGATATGGTCGCCTTTGCGATTGTCTTCACCCAGCGTCCATTTCACTTTGCGGCCACTGATATCCGCAATCAAATCAATGCACTCCAGAACGCTAGCGGCATTGTCTCTTCCGCCGCCAATGTTGTAGACCTCGCCCGGTCTCGGATTTTTGGCAAATGCTTCGAAAGCGCGAACAACATCGCTGCATTCGATCTGGTCGCGGACTTGTTTACCCTTGTAACCGAAAATGGTGTAGGGCTTTCCGGTAACGGCCACGTTGACGAGATAACTCAGGAAACCGTGCAGCTCCACACCGCTATGGCTAGCACCGGTCAAACATCCGCCGCGAAAAATACCGACGCTCATTCCAAAATAGCGACCATATTCTTGCGCAACGACGTCAGCGGCTGTTTTTGATGCTCCGAACAGCGAGTGCATGGTCTGGTCGATGCGGCATTGCTCATTGACGCCATTAAAATCTTCGGCGCGGGCATATTCCCAACGTCGCTCCAGCTCCACTAGTGGCATCTCATTTGGCGCGTCGCCGTAAACCTTGTTGGTACTCATGTGGCAGAAGACGGCTTTGGGTGCCATCTGACGTGTCGCTTCCAGCAGGTTCAACGTTCCGACTGCGTTGACTTCAAAATCCAAAAACGGAATCGCAGCGGCTCGGTCATGAGAGGGCTGCGCAGCGCAATGAATCACCATGTCCGGTGGCGAGTCTTGAAACAGCTTTAGAATCGCTTCACGGTCGCGGATATCGATCGCAACGGTGCGGAAGTTTGACGTTTCATCTTCGAGTCGTTTTTGGTTCCAGAGCGTACTGCCCTGAGGACCAAAAAACGTTGCCCGCATGTCGTTATCGATACCGATAACTTCATTTCCCAAAGCGTCATAATGCCTGACAGCAGCCGAGCCGATCAACCCACTAGAACCTGTAACAATGACTCGCATAGCAAAATTTTGAGGTTTAAACTCTAAAGGGGAACGTTCACGTAAATATTATCTCGTAACGCAAAGCAGGCTACTAGTTTGTCCATACATGATCGACAGACCCCTGCCAGCTTGCTTGGAATGGCGTGGACTTAGTGAGCCGACGGCGCTAGCCGCGGGTATCGCGTCCGTTAGAGCCTTGTAAGGCCCGAGGCTAGCGCCTACGGTTCACTCAGATTGCATAAAAGCCTATCGTACCATTCACTAAACGGCGTAATGTGCAAGATCTTGGGAAAGTGCGACCACGGGGCGTCCGATGCTGTGATAGACAAACCCGTGTTTTGCCATCCGTTCGGGCTCGTACAAATTTCGTCCATCAAAGATTACATGTTGATTCATGCGAGTTCGCATTTCAACGAAATCCGGGTTTTGATAGACCTTCCATTCAGTGTTAATGGCGAGTGCTTCAGCACCATTGAGCGCGTCCATTGCAGCTTCGCAATAAATCAACTGCGAGCCATATATTGATTTGATATGTGAAGTAGCTTCTGGGTCATGAACTTGGACGGTCGCGCCCTTGGAAACCAAGTAGTCAAGTAACGTGAGAGCTGGCGCTTCACGAATATCATCGGTACGAGGCTTGAAGGCGAGGCCCCAAACCGCGAAACGCTTACCCGCGATTTCGCCGCCAAAATGCGCATCAATCTTGTCGACCAGAACGCGTTTTTGATGATCGTTGACGCAATCGACGGCGTCCATGATTCTTGGTTCCAAGCCATGGTCACGGGCCATGCTGGCAAGCGCACGGACATCCTTGGGAAAACAACTTCCGCCGTAGCCGACACCGGGGAACAAAAAGGCAAACCCGATGCGTTGATCGTGGCCCATGCCGCGACGAACGTCGTTAATGTCGCCACCCATGCGCTCGCAAAGATTGGCCATCTCATTGATGAACGAGATCTTTGTACTTAGCAGCGCGTTGGCTGCATACTTGGTGAACTCCGCTGACTGTGGGCTCATCACTAAGAACGGTCGATCGGTGCGTAGGAAAGGGCGATAAAGTTCGTGCAGGACTTCGCCAGCTTCTGCGCGGCGCACGCCAACGACGACACGATCCGGTTTCATGAAGTCATCGATCGCCGCGCCCTCTTTGAGAAACTCGGGGTTGCTGGCGACATCAACGTCTCTTCCAAGCAACATGCGTAGCCGGTCAAAAATGTATTGATTGGTTCCGACCGGAACGGTGCTCTTAGTGACCACGATTGCATCATCCGTAAGGTGCGGTGCGATGGTGTCGATGACCTTCTTCAAGGCCGTCAAGTCGGCAGAGCCATCGGCAGCAGGTGGTGTTCCGACAGCAAGGTAGATGATGGTGCAGGTGGCCACGGCGTCCGCGATATCGGTCGTGAATGTCAACTGACCGTTTTCGCTATTGCGCAGAACAAGCTCTTTTAGCCCGGGCTCATAGATTGGGATTTTACCCTGCTTCAACCCATCGATTTTCGCTTGATCAATGTCAACGCAGACGACATCGTTCCCGCTTTCGGCAAAACAAGTGCCGGTTACGAGCCCAACGTAACCAGTTCCAATCATTGCGATTCTCATGACATCCTCTGCCTAGGCACCCAAATAAACGGTAACAAAATCTGGCACCCAGTATACTTGTAGCGGTCTGAATCATCGCTGGGCTCAATGGGTATTTTGCCGGAAGGGAGCTTAGTGAGCCCTCTCTTAACCGACAATACCCTACAATCGTTCCACCGGTACCATCGAATCGAGGCGTTAGGACCGCTCGATCATAACTGTCCGGTTTTTGAAGTGGGATAGGCTTCCAGCCTGTCATTTTCAATGCGACAGGCTGGAAGCCTATCCCACTGATTGATCGAACGGTCCTAATCACCGGTGAACTCTTTCGTCAGTTTGAGCTTCTTAGCGATGGCTGCTGGGCGAGTCGTAATCAAAATGGTGGGTGTCGCTGCGGTCGAATCAACGACCCAGACCAGCGTTTGCTTCTCATCGGTCAAGCCTGTCGCAGATTTGTCTGGGTTGGCCTGACGTACCAGTTCAGAAAGCGCATCACGAAGTGCCTTGTCACTAATCTTAAAGTTACGGATTTGTTGATTCTGTGTGATGCCTAATTTTTCCAAGTCGCCGCCGATGATCTTGATGGTTGGTGGCGTAGCGCCAGCAGGCAATGTCCGAATGAATTCATCGCGGATATTGGCAACCGCGAACTCCAATGACTCCTGGTCAAATCCGACCGACAAATGGGCGTCGATCATTTGCTCAGCCGTCATCGGTGCCATCGGGGTTGACTCCGCGACGACCGCAACCGCTGGACTTACTTCTGGGGTGGAAAGAGCAAGGACCGCCGCCAGCGATACCTGCGGTGCGGCCTCAGCCGGCAAGTAAAAATTTGCTGTCGGAAGCAACCGGGAAACGCCGAACCGAGTTTGATCAGCAATGGCTCGCATAAACTGTGGCAACCGATTCGAGATCGCGCGCCAAGACGACTCGACGTTGACATCGATTGTGAATGCTTCTGCCCAGCCTGGCAAGGCGGCGATGCGAGGTTGGATCGCCTGCGAAATCGCTGGCGCGCTCACCGTACCACTGGGCGTGAATCGGGTTTCGACATACCAGGAATCGACCAACCCCATCGACAAAATTACACCCGCGACATCGGGGATCAACAGTGAGCGCAGCGGGGCGATCGATTTGGGAGCATAGCTTTTCAGTATTTCGCGACCATCCGCGAATAAAAAATTGGGGACTGTCATGGCAATGCAGTCCGCCTCTTCGCTGGCGGTATCCCAAAGCTGTTGCAAGGAGCGAGGTAGCGGGATTGCCTCACCTTCGTTTTCTGCAACCAGTGATACCAATTCCACAGGACCAAACACAAACGTTCGCACTTCTTCGGCTTCCGCTGCTTTGACGAAGTACGCATCACTATTGGGTTCATCCCCGGAATAAATTGTCTTGCCGTCTTTGGTTCGGCTTGGCGAAGCGCCCCAGCTTTCCGCAAGCATCTTTAGAGGCATCGGCTTGTTTACCGTGATGGTGTATGCCGACTTGGTTGAGTCGGTTGAACCTGCCAATGTTGCAATCGTCAAACGATCGATTTGCGCGGCCTTCAAACCCGATCGTTTCTCAATCGATGCGAGCGCCGGTGAGATCTCAGAGCCCATCCAATCCAACCATGGCGATCGCGCCGGGTCTCCCACCAACCGACTCATACGCAACGAAACAATCAATTGCGATCCTGGCGGGAGCATTTCAAGTGACGGCGGCTTGGTATTAGGTGACCATGGCGAAGCCCAAAGCAACCGGTCATCTTGAACAAGTTCAAAACTGCCCTGTGCCGTGGGGCTACTTGGCGTTCCCTCCGTGGTCGTTGTACTTGGTTTCGGTGTTGGCTTTATCGGGTCCACAGGGGACGTTGTCGTAACGCGTGGAGGTGGCGGTGGAGGCAGTAGCGGACGAGACGCTTGGTTTTCCGCTGACGGTCGTAAAAAGACCGTGCAAAGCACCAACAGTATCAAAACGGCGACGGAACCGACGATGATTGGACCACGGCGAGTGCGACGCTTGCGGCGTCGCATCGAACGCGGAGGCTCGGCAGGTGTTGGCGGTTCTGATTCGGCGGTAACGGCAGGCGACGGAGGCGACGGAGGCGACGGAGACGACGGAGACGACGAAGCTAATGCCGCGACTTTGGCTTTGGCCGGCAGTGGCGATGGCGGCAGTGGTGGTGCTTGCGGCTTAGATTGCTCGCTCGGCGGCAGTCCAAAAGGAAGTACTTGACGGGTTGATGCGATTCCGCTGGCCACTGGTGGTGGCAAAGCAGAGGAGTTCATGTCCGCAATCGGCTCCGGCGGCGGTGTTAGCTTTTTGGTGGTAACGGGTTCCTGCCGCTCGGTCGACTCTGCGGGGAGTGTTGCGATCGTTTGAGCAGCGACTTGCTGTGGTTTCGCTAACTCGCTTTGGACGGCGACCTGCGGGCTAGCCGCCGCAGTAACGAGATCGTTCTCCGGAATGATTGTTGTTGCTGGTGGCGTTGGTGGCGGTTGTGTTTGTTGCGGTGGCAGTGGAGGTTGGATTGCCTTATAGGCCGAAACCACAGCGGACAGCGCTTTCGCAAAGCTATCCACGTCAGGGAATCTGGCCTCGGGATCGGGATCGATCGCATAAGCGATCGTGCGCATGAATGGGTCGCCGTTGGCTCCTGCGTTTTTTGCGGCGATGACGGTCATGGGAAGTTGATAAGGCTCCCCACGTTGGCGAATCGTGTGCCTCGCCGCAAGTCCATAAAGCAACGCACCCAAGGAAAAAATGTCGCTTGATATCGTTGCTTGATCACATGTTTGTGCGAGTTCTGGCGCTGCGTAGAGATCAGCTACCGTGTCGTCATCGAACCAGCGATGTTCTTGCGGCGGGTCATCGGGGTGTGCTGGAGGTCGGCCCGCATCGCGAAGCAACCATAGCGATCGGTCTTCGCCGCACCACACTCGACTTGGCCGAACTTCGCCATGAACCAAGCCAGCGGCATGCATTGCAGCGAGCGAATTGGCGATTAAGGTACCAATGGATGCAACCGTTGAATGCTCCAGCGGCCCCTGGTCGTCAGCCCACTGGTCGAGACAACGCCCTGGAGGCAGCTCGGAGACGACCGCGCCTCGCCAAGGGTCCGAAGCGGAAAGTGTTAAAATTTTTATACGTTGAAGTCCATTCGCATTGACCGCGTCGTGGGTTCGCAACCACGTTGGATCGACCCAGCGTGACGATGTCAAAGCGTCGGTACAGGGATAAAGAAAGCATTCTGTTGACGAACCTAGGTGACGACTGCGGTACCACCGGCTCATCGGCATCGAATCGCAACGATCCAAAATGAGGTAATCACCCACTCGAAGTTCCCCCGAGCGACCAGCTAGCAGGCGCTGCGATTGAAACTTCGTCAGCACCTTTTTGGCAATCAAATACTGAGCAACGGCAACGGCGTCGGTGGCGATGGAATGGTCGGCTGGTGCTTTTGGTACCGATGCCCGCTTAGCAACCCCGGCCTCAAAACGCTTCATCCAAGCAACGCCAGTCGCGGAATCGACGATGCCGATTCGCGTTAGTTGTTGCCAAAATTCAATTGCCGAAACGGCCATATCAAACTCCTACTTACCGCCGATTTTACTTACGCTTTGCCCTTGGGAGGCGTTGTCTTTCACATGGCCAGTTCAGAAACGGTAGCAAACTTGCTTTTTTCGGAATAGAATCATCTCATCCCGTAGGATTTGTACGCGTAAATCTAAAATCAAAAATTTAAAATCTAAAAACCATTGAAATTGAAGGCACCACTCCGTGGATATTGTTTTTCTTTCCACGGAGGCAGTTCCCTTTGCAAAAACCGGTGGTCTCGGCGATGTTTGCGGCTCATTGCCAGCGACGCTTTCCTCTGCTGGGCATCGCGTCACGCTTATCATGCCAGCATTTCGCAGTATCCGCGACTCGGGTACGCGGATTGAGCAGACCGATCTCAGCTTAGCCGTCGAGATCGGCGGACGGTTCGTGGGTGCCAGGCTGCTGAAGTCGCAACTTCCGGGCAGCGAAGTCACCGTTTACTTTATCGATCAGCCTCAATATTACGACCGTCCGGGACTTTATGGGGATGCGCACGGCGATCATAGGGACAATTGCGAGCGGTTTGCATTTTTTTGTCGCGCCGCGCTGCAAGTGATCGATCGTGTTTGCCCCGACGTTGATGTTGTCCATTGCAACGATTGGCAAACTGGCTTGGTTCCAGCGTTCATGTCGTACCGCTTCGAATCTCATCCCTGGATGAACCACGCGAAAAGCGTCATGACGATCCATAACTTGGCCTACCAAGGCCGTTTCTGGCATTACGACATGCCGCTAACTGGGCTGGGCTGGGATCGTTTTACGCCAGCTGGATTGGAATTTTATGGGGGGCTTAACTTTTTAAAAACAGGCATTTTGCTATCTGACATGATCACAACCGTCAGCCCCACTTACGCAACCGAAATCCAATCTGCCTGGCATGGTTGCGGGCTTGATCCCGTTCTACGGACGAGAACTCATCGGTTACGCGGAATCACCAACGGCATCGACGACGACATTTGGAATCCCGCGACAGACCCGTATTTGGCGAAGACATACGATGTTTCGTCGCGAATCGAAGGTAAGGCCGTAAACAAACGGGCACTTCAAGATGAATTCGGCTTATCACCCGATCCTGAAATCCCCATGATTGGCTTAGTGGGTAGACTTGCCGACCAAAAAGGTTGGGACTTAGTGATCGACGCGATGCGATGGAGTTTAGAGGAAAATCGGCCCATTCAGTGGGTAATTCTCGGCACCGGTGAAATTCGATATCACGATGCGTTGTCAGCGTTTGCGTCTCGCTACCGTGATCGTTTTGGCCTGCAGCTTGGCTTCTCCAATGCACTCGCTCACCGCATCGAAGCCGGTGCAGACATATTTCTGATGCCCAGTCGCTATGAGCCCTGTGGACTGAATCAACTGTACAGCTTGCGATACGGTACGATCCCAATCGTGATGGCGACGGGAGGATTAGTCGATACCGTGACGGACCTGACCGAAGAAACATTAGCAAACGGGACTGTGACCGGTTTCCACATCCACACTTTTTCTGCGGACGCTGTCGATCATATCATCGGTAAGGCCCTCGCCATACGTTATCACTCGCCTCAAACCTGGTCGACAATGATTGAGCAAGGAATGAACACTGACTGGTCGTGGAGGAAAAGTGGCCAACGATATCAGGAGGTTTACGCGGAAACTCTTTCCCTTGACAGAAAAGAATTGTAGGAAGAATAAAAGGGGGTTGCCAATGTTTACCTGAAGGGCAGATAAATACGAAAATGAGGACGCTTCTCGCTGATCGCCAGTAACTGGTTGCGAGGCTCTGCCTCGCAACCCAATGTCTTGCAGGCTCCGCCTGCCGATTCTCGGAACGAAATCATTCCAGTTTTTGGAAACAGGAAGCGGAGCCACCAAGACATTGCATTCCCTGCAGAGCCAAGCAACGAGAATGCTGAACACAGGCGATCAGCGAGAAGTGTCAAAATTTTCGTGTAACAAATCAGCCACCGCCACGACGGAATTCAGGATGAGCCGCTTTCTCGCCGAAACAACCGATGCGAACGAAAGTGGTAATCATTTGCCAGCTCATCTCGAACATCCTCCCAAATCATTTCTTGAAACCTGCGATAACTCGGACGTAAGCGAGGCGACGGTTCGTCTCCTGGACGTAAACGCAACCGTTGAGTTAGAGAACAGCGACGAGTCTATTCACGCCGCCGATGCAGTGGTCGCACCGATATCAAGCATTACGGAAGCTTCGCGAACTCACTCTCGATTTGATCCAATTTCGGGCCGTTGGACCATTTTTGCTGTTAGCCGAGTTGATCGGCCAAGCGGATTCCAGGATGTCCCGTTTCGTGAAAATGCTTCGTTTGCATGCCCATTTTGCTGCGGCAATGAACACGAGACTCCACCTTCCGTGCTCGAAATTAGCTCGCACGAATGCGAGGCATTAGCACTGGATTCATCGCCTTGCGGGTCGGCACTGGCCAACGATCGCTGGGCGATTCGAGTCTTCCCGAACCGATATCCGGCCGTGGAAGCATCGCGTGACACCGCCGACGAACCTGCCATGGTCGATCACGAATCTCAATCAAGCGAACGCAATGGCTCGCTTTTCATACGTCGCCCAATCGCTGGTGGGCACGAAGTGTTCGTTGAATCGCCGGTCCATGGCCATTCGCTGGAGACGCTTGATCTATCTCAGGCGACAATGTTGTTCCATGCATACCAGTTGCGAATGCGAATCTGGCGGAATCATCCCTCCATTCGTTATCTATCGCTTTTCAAAAATCTTGGACCTGCTGCCGGTGCATCGCTCCATCATTCGCACAGCCAATTGATTGCGACCACTCAGTTGCCTATCGCTGCGAAATCCATCGCTGCGAGAATGAAGCACTATTGGGCGAAGTCCGGGTGCTGCCTACAGTGCGACACGATTCGCGCTGAGATTAAGGCAAAGCAGCGAGTGGTTGCGACAACTCAATCGCTGATCGCGTATTGCCCATTTGGAAGTCATCTGCCGCGTTTGCTGCGAATCACGACTAGGCGGCATTTGGATTGCTTCGAAGACCTCACGATGGCTGAATTGGGTGAATTGGCACGACTCGTTCGGCGCACCATTCATTGGCTGCAGGCTATCTATCCTGATGTCGCATACAACTTTGTAATTCACACTCGCCCGCCAGCAATTTCCAGAGACGACATGGCCCATTGGTCACTGGAGATTTTCCCGCGTATCACGCAAGTTGCCGGTTTTGAATGGAGTTCAGATTGCATGATCAATCCGATTCTTCCCGAAGACGCCGCCGCAAAATATAGAGAACTTGCGAAGACCGAGAATCCACTGCGTTAGCGACTGGTCCCAACCAATTACTCTATATTTCAGTCGGCGCGAGGCTCCGTTTGCGGGCAACACGTCCTCATGATGCCTCATTGTCACGTCATGACAGACAAGTTCCCCTATATTATCGGCGGATATTAGGGAAAAATAGTTCCATCCCATCGTCGTCGAGGCCCAGGTACCGCAAGATGAGTCAGATGAGCGATGCGTACGACACGAGCACCAGTACCATCGCTGGTGGATTCGTTGCCGTACCGATCGGCAAAGACGATCCTGTGACGACCCCGTCGACGAAGAACGCGCCATTTCAGACACCGGGCCACCCGCAGTTGGCGTTTTGGATCGCTCGATTCATTTCGATGGTTGTTCTCGTGGCACTGATGGGTGGCCTTACCTATTCGTACGATAGTTGGAAACCCCGCTTGGATGCGTGGATTCGACCATCCGTGGCGGAGCGCCCCAAACCACGGCCTCCACTAGTTACGTTGGCTGCCGCGAAAACAGAATCGATCCCCCAATACATCAATTGCCTGGGAACGGTGACCGCTTTCAACGTCGTGTCAGTCCAAAGTCGTGTGGACGGAGAACTCGTCGAAGTCGTCTTCGAAGAAGGGCAACGGGTCGAAGAAGGGCAGTTGCTCGCGCGCATCGATCCGCGGGCTTTCGAGACAACAAAGTTACAAGTCCAAGCTCAATTGGATCGCGATCAAGCTAACCTCGATCTGGCCAAGTCAACACTCAAACGCATTCAACAAAACTCCACGTCCGGCGTGTACTCGCAACTAGAGATTGACGAAAATGCAATGATGGTTCGGCAAGGTGAAGCCAGTGTTGCCATGAACCGTGCCGCCCTGTCCAATACTGAACTGCAACTCTCCTACACGAAAATTTTGGCTCCGATCCGAGGGCGCGTTGGCCTGCGACTGGTTGATCGAGGGAATATGGTGAAGGCAAACGGTACGAACGCGATCGTTGTCATCACGCAGTTGCAACCCGTCTCACTTGTATTCACGATCCCGCAAGACGACATTCCAAGGGTTCAAAGCCGCTTGGAAGAAGCGGGCAGCGTCAAAGTGCTCGCCTTCGATCGTAGCTTCCAACACTTGATCGAAACCGGAACGCTCACGGCGGTCGACAATCAAGTCGATGCGAGTACTGGAACCTTAAAGTTGAAGGCACGATTTGAAAACGAAGCCGGGAAACTCTTTCCCAATCAGTTCGTCAACGTGCGGCTACTGGTTAAAGAGTGGGACAACGCAATTGTGATCCCAACATCGGCAATTCAGTACGGCCCCGATTTCTCGTATGTTTATGTCGTGAACATCGCCGGTGAGGATTCAACCGCAGACGTTCGCAAAGTTGTCGTGAACTTTGCCCACGAAGGACGCGCGATCATTGAAAGCGGACTTGTCGAAGGCGAGCAGGTCGTCATTGAAGGAACCGATAAGCTGCAACCTGGGGGCAAAGTGTCGTTACCAGGAGCGAGGCCGGGCAAACCAGGCGCAAAGGCGGGTGGAGAACCAGATACAAAGCCGAAATGAGATAAGGTCTGATTATCCCAAATCGACCCCATTATGTGGCTCGATGGGTGCCAGACCCATCGCGGCCTGCCACAATACAAACTCTCGCCGCCATGCAGCTTGCCTGCATGGAGCACCGATCAAAACCAGACAACGATTCGCGGGGGCGCATGGGCCATGGGCGTGGCTTGCCCACGTCGAGCCATGAACCTTACTTATCGATGTCAGATCGCCTTATTCGTATACTCGCCAACCGTGCCGATAAATCCTCCGTATTGATAGATCGGTTTCATACCATGCACATACGCGAGATTATTCAAAAACCCAACTGCGATATCGCTTGGTGAAGCGTCGAACGAACAGCCCAACAGTAAGTGAATGTGATCCGGCAAAATACCGGCGCTGGCTAGACGAAATCCTTTCTTTATCGCAGCAGCCAATATCATTGAATGCAAACCTGACATGATGTCATGCCGAATTTCACACCAACGCTCGCGATGTACAAACACCACATGTAGATTGTACCAATACACGCCATGCGAAGTCTTCTGCATCTGCGATAAATCAACTTTTGAGCATTGAATCTGATACTGCGCCAGTCGGCGCTGTACCTGTGGGTCAGCCATTTGATGATGCCCTAATTGATCGGCAACGTAATGTTGGACGGATTCACGAGTAGCGTTGCCGACACTTCGGATTGCAAAGTTTCCTGTGAACGGTTTCGGTTTGCGGCTGCGGACAAGATAGCTCAAACGACCCTTGGCACGTTGCACGATGGTGAGCGGGGCAACGTGCGGCAACGTGCTCAATGCCAACTGGCTTGTCGTCGCGTTAATAAATCGATGCGAGAGCAGTCGCACGCCGTCCGGCTCGAGATCACTTTGCAGGTGAGCATACCAATCATCTTCAGGCTCAGGTTCACGCCAGAAAATAGTCAGTGCCCATTGTAGAGGTGCTGCAAACCGACAATTGTCGATCGTATAGATTGGACTCAGTGCGGGCATGGCTTGGTTAATTGATGGACTTATGGGTGCAAGACCAGTCGCGGATTTGTTGCAATATAACATCTTGCCGCCATACAGCTTTCCTGCATGGAGCTACGATCAAAACCAGACAACGATTCGCGGGGGCCACGGGCGAGCGTGTCTGGTTTTGATCATGGCTCTACGGGTGCAAGACCCGCAGTGGCCGCGCGATCTTTCGCGGCGCGTCTGGTCTGGATCGTGGCTCGATGGGTGCAAGACCCATCGCGGCCTGCCGTAATATAACGTCTCGCCGCCATGCAGCTTGTCTGCATGGAGCAGCGATCAAAACCAGAAATCGATTCGCGTTGGCCACGGGCTAGCGTGTCTGGTTTTGATCATGGCTCTTCGGGTGCAAGACCCGCAGTGGCCGCGCGATCTTTCGCGGCGCGTCTGGTCTGGATCGTGGCTCGATGGGTGCAAGACCCATCGCGGCCTGATCGTAATATAACGTCTCGCCGCCATGCAGCTTGCCTGCGTGGAACGACGATCAAAACCAGAAAGCGATTCGCGTGGGCCACCGGCGGTCTTGGCTGGTTTTGATCATGGCTCTACGGGTGCAAGACCCGCAGTGGCCGCGCGATATTTCGCGGCGCGTCTGGT
>JAYVSE010000205.1:0-3703 GCA_043775635.1 Planctomycetaceae bacterium
TTCCCTGGCATAAAACTCTCCGGCTGAAGATGGTGAAAGCCGGTATCTTGGCCAATTAACCCGTTTCAAGCAAACCCAATTCGTTCTCGGACCACTAGATCGCTTTCCACTGCTTCTGTCGATACTTGGAGGCTGCCCGTGACAATCGATCGACTCCGGCATAATTCGCGACGTTTTCTGTCCGCAGATGGACTCATTCAAACACTCCGCAATCGCCTCCAAGATGTCGATGATCCGCGACGCCAGTCACATCTGACCTTCCCGATGGTCGATACGCTGATGGCGGCGTTTGCGATGTTTTCATTAAAAGATCCATCGCTACTGGCGTTTCAAGATCGCCTAGATGATCCCACACTTAAGAATCTTTACCGCATCGATAAGATTCCCAGTGACACACAAATGAGAGACATCCTCGATCCCATCGAAGTCGATCAACTCAATGAATGCTTCGCCGATTTGTTTCATGAATTGCAACGCGGCGGTGTGCTCAAAAAATTCGTTTTTGTGGATGGCCATTATTTGCTTGCGATCGATGGGACTGGCTACTTTAGTTCCTCCAATATTCATTGCCCCAGTTGCTTGGAGAAAATCGATAAAGCCGGAAACACCAAGTACGCTCATCAAATGGTGGCCGCTGTGTTGGTCCATCCCGATCGAAAAGAAGTCATTCCGTTAGCGATCGAACCGATTGTGAAACAGGACGGCGAGACCAAAAACGATTGCGAACGAAACGCGACAAAACGGCTGTTGGCACGGATCAAACAGCAGCACCCTAAGCTCAAGCTGATCGTCACTGAAGATGGCCTGTCCAGCAACGCGCCGCATATCAACGACCTGCGCACTTATGGCTACCATTATATTTTGGGTGCCAAACCGGGCGATCATTCCCATCTGTTCAAAGCGGTCATTGAGGCTGGCGACCAAGGCCAATTGCACAGTCTGACGACTACACATTTGGACGCCAAAGGATCGACCAGCGAAACGCAGTGGGCAGAGCAAATGCCGCTCAATGCAAGCCATGCCGACTTGCTGGTGAACTTCATCGATCACACTCAGTTTAATGCTGACGGCAGCGTCACAAAGCGTTTCAGTTGGGTGACGGATTGGGCGGTCAGCGCTGTCACCGTTGGTCTTTTAGTTCGTGGCGGGCGAAGTCGTTGGCGGATCGAGAATGAGACGTTCAATACGCTGAAGAACCAGGGCTACCAATTCGAGCACAACTACGGCCATGGCAAGCAGAATCTTTCGACGGTGCTGGCGACATTGATGATGTTAGCGTTCCTGGTCGACCAGATTCAGCAGGCTTGCTGTCCGTTGTTTCAAGCGGTGCTGGAGAAGGTCGGTCGTCGCTGCAGTCTGTGGGAACGGATGCGCAGCGCGGTCTTATCATTTGTGTTCAAGAGCTTTCGAGAACTCTACGAATCAATCCTAACGGACCGTTGTTTCCGCCAGTCGCTGCCTGCGCCGTAGCGCCGGACGGTCTAGGCCCCGAACGACCAGGCGAACAGCGCTACGAGCGAGTTCAATCAGCGGATATCTGAATTTGCGACGCTGACGCATTGCCCGAAGGTTAGTCAAATCGCTCCTTTAGGTCGTTGGCCGTCCAAGTCAACTCCATCTAGCGACCATCTGAGCGCGCTGTACAGGCAAAAACAAAGAACGCTGCTTGCCAAGCCTCTTCAACACCTTGAAATCCCGGTCAAAATGACCAGACCGGGAACCGCTGCTGTTGAAGCATCTTGCTGCCCACAAGCTCGAAGCGGCAGTCATCAATCCAAGACGCGTTCGTGATTTTGCCAAAGGAATCGGGTTGGATGCAAAAACAGACCCAATCGATGCCAAAGTCATCTCGAAGTATGCCGAGGTGGTTGGGCCTCAGCCGCTGGCGACGAAGTCCGATCATGAATTAAAACATGGCGCGCTGGTTACTCGACGCAATCAGTTGTTGGAGTTGGTTAATCAGGAGAACAATCGACTCAAGCAATCGTGGGACGATGACGCCAAGCAAAGCATCAAAGATGTGCTTGAAATGCTCAAAAAGCAGCTAAAAATCATCGATTCTCAGCTTGCCAAGATGATTCAAGCGGATACCGAAAACCAACGGGTAATCGAAGTTTTGCAGTCTGTCAAAGGCATTGGGCCAGTGATGATTTCAACCGTTCTCGCCGAACTACCCGAGCTTGGTAAGCTCAATCGCGGGGACATTGCCAAGCTGGTTGGTGTCGCGCCAATCAATCGTGACTCAGGGAAAAAATCGGGCAAGCGATTTATCGGTGGTGGACGAGGCCAGGTGCGACAAGTGTTGTACATGGCCACCATCGTCGCGATCCGGCATAACCCAGCCATCAAAGCGTTCTACGCACACCTCAAGTCGAAGGGAAAAGAATCCAAGGTTGCCATCGTTGCCTGCATGCGAAAGTTCATCACGATCTTGAATCTACTGATCAAGACAGACCAGTTGTGGGAGAACAAAATGAGCGTCTGAACAGTTGCTCAGACGCTCTAGGCGACGTCATTGACGCACCGTCGACTGGGCTATCCCTGACAGGCCAGTGTCCCCACAGAGCCTGCTACGTTTCACCCAGCGCTATAACCATAGTCCGATGTTCAGACGGACTCAAACAAAGCATTATTGAACACCGCTCGCTATGCCTAAAAATCCCGGTTTGGGCGTCCGCCTGAGCTCACGCACCCTCGACTCGAAAAAGGAATTCAAAAAATATTTTGAATCAGGACTTGCCAATAATTAAGACCGTCGCTGACCCCGGCGCAAGCCACCCCCGCGGGCTTTGCCGATTCCTCTTCGTTTGAAACGGATTCGTCACTTTAATCACCGTCGGTTCTACTACCGAATCGATTCGTCGCTTCACTGACGTATGCTCGCTCGTTTCAAGCGTTTCGCACATCGCCGCCCGAATCGGATTCAAATCGACATAAGCCGCACACGCGAGTAACGATGCTTCGTCGAGCAAACGTGTCGCTCGATAACGGTCTTGAAAGAAACGGTTGGATTCCTCGTCTTCGCGGTTGGCGCGAGTCGCAACACGTTGGCACAGCAGCCGCATCCACCAACTGATGCTCGAAAGCCGCTTGCGAGTCTCGGCTAATTTCACCGGACAATTCGCGATCGAATTGATTTCCGGTGGCGTGGGTTCCTGAATTGATCCATTGGGACCACGGTGTAGCGGACAAAGCATCAACCAACGCCGCGCGACCTCCTCATCCGACCAAGTTGCCACGACATCGGGGCGCGTCCGCAAGATCAAGTGAAAATGGTTGCTCATGATCGCAAAGCCCAGCAGATCAATCCCGAAGCAACCTGCGAAATACTGGAGCGATTGTTCAATCCAGAGCTTGCGATGGTCGAAGTACTTCCCAGAGATCGGGTCTTCGCCCAGAAGAAAGCAACGACGAACCGTGCGGTTATAGACATGCCTGATGGTAATTTCATTGGGATCAAAGACTTCTGCACGCGCAAGCCGAACCATGAACAGATCTTTCAAAAGCCGCCTTAGAACCTCAACGCAAGCATGATTACCGCTACAATCGGACCTGTCAAACCCTAGCAAACGTCTATGTCCCCGATGTTCCCTCTCCCCGATGTTCCCTAGTATCTAGAGGCGGACCAGAATTTTAGTCATCGTGTGACTAAATTAGCAACCGGAAACTGATGCTTCCAAACGTCTTGTAGATCGATTGCCCC
>JAYVSE010000206.1:0-3246 GCA_043775635.1 Planctomycetaceae bacterium
AAAACGCTTACCTGCTTCAGATTCAAGATGACGAAGTGGCAAAACCATCCTCCCCAACGTCCAGCAAGCTCCAAAACCGCCCTCGCCGGGAATCCCTGCCTTGATTGCCTGCTTGATTGTCGCTCAAACAATCGCCAGAATGTCGCGTCGTTCCCGCATTATCTCTCCCACGATCTAGGCTCGCATTTTTATGGCAACAGCGCCCCGTTTTATAATGATTGGCGGTTTTCTCGGAGCGGGAAAGACAACCACGATTGCCAGACTGGCATCGCATTTTCAGGCAGAAGGAAAGAACGTTGCGATCGTGACCAACGATCAGGCTGCCAATTTGGTCGATACGCTGTTGCTGCGATCCCAAGGCTTTAGTGTCGGCGAAGTCGCGGGTTCATGCTTCTGTTGTAACTTCGATGCGCTGACCGGAGCCGTCGAATCGCTGAGTGCTGATCAGCGACCCGATATTGTGCTGGCCGAACCCGTCGGGAGTTGCACCGATTTGGTGGCAACGGTGATTCGACCACTTGAACAAGTCTACGATCAACCGTTCGAGATTGCTCCGTATGGCGTAATCATCAAGCCGAGCCACGGCAGCAAGATTCTCGGCGGCGAGGGACAGCGAGGCTTCTCACCCAAAGCAGAGTATATTTTCCGTAAACAAATCGAGGAAGCTGACTTTTTGATGATCAATCGGATCGATGAGCTATCCACCGATGAGGTCGACCATTTGAACCAACTACTGTCCGAACAGTATTCGAATATTCCTGTGATCCGCTTGTCAGCCAAGAACGGCCTTGGCTTTGAAGCGCTTTGTGAATTCCTGGATCAACAGGGGGCATTTGGTCAACGTACCATGGAGGTCGATTACGACATCTACGCCGCAGGCGAAGCGGAACTGGGTTGGCTTAATTGTCAAGCGAAACTGACTGCGAAAGTGCCAGTCGATCTCGACGGTTTCTTGATGCAGCTTTTAGGCCGCTTGCACAAAGAATTGGTTGCAATTGATGCAGAGATCGCTCACTTAAAAGTCATCGGCATGGCAGAAGGTGTGTACGCCGTTTCCAACTTGGTCAGCAATGCTAATCAACCGGTGCTTTCGCTGCCTTCTTCATGGCAAGGTAATGACATCGATTTAGTGGTGAATGCGCGAGTGGCCGTTGCACCGGAAGAGCTTGAAGCTCTTGTGCGTTCCGCACTCACTGCCCAAGCCGAAGCAGCTCATGCCACTGTTCAAATCCGAACTCTGCAGTGCTTCCGACCTGGCAGACCAGTCCCCACGCATCGACTGGATGGCTAAGCAAAAATTGTGGTAAGCTACGTAGTAATAGATTTTCAATCAGCATCTTCGCTACCAGAAGTCCATGTCCAAGCTTGTTCCTATCTGCTGCAACGGCCACGAGATATCACTTTCCGTTGAGGACCGAGTTAGTCTTTGGACCCATGGCTCCATTCACTCAGAACCGCTAAGTCGCGACGATTTTCTGCTTGCCGTCAAAAATGCCTTGCTCAGCCCTGTCGATTATCCTCCGGTATCAGATGGGGTTGTTCCTGGAGACGTGGTTGCGATTGTCGTTGATTCCGAAGTTCCGCATCCTGAAGTCGCGATTTCGGGAGCGTTGCAATCGCTAGCGCATTGCGAGTTGTCTCGAATCGATGTTGTCCTGGCCGAGAACACTACCGAGTCAACCCGGTCAGCCATTCGTGGGTCATTGCCAGACGTTGTCGAACTAACGATCCACAGCGGTAAGTCGCGGGATGATCTTCGGTACCTCGCGGCGAACGAAGCTGCCGACCCGATTTATCTCAATCGCCGTATCATTGACGCTGATCTCGTGATCCCGATAGTGGTTGCTCGCAAGGTCGATCCGTTGTTGGCTAGCTCAAGTCCCGGTGCTGTTTTCCCTGCGTTCTCAGACTATCAATCTCAGGCTCGTGCACGCTTGAACGTAACGACATTCAACGCGAAAAAAAGCCGCCAGCGAACCGTTTCGGCAGACGACGAGGCAGCGAGAGTCGGATGGTTAGTTGGTCTACAGTGGATCGTCTCCGTTGAACTGGCCGTTGATGGCGAACCGGGAGCGGTGATCGTCGGAACGCCTGAGTTGCTCGCGTCCAGAGCAGCAAAAAACGACACGAGTATGAGTATTCCGTTTGCTGCTGACGTTGTTGTCGCATGTGTCGAAGGTGGACAACAGCAGCAATCGCTTATTAATCTACTTCGCGCCGCGTTGGTTGCGCGTGGATACGCCAGCGTCGATGCTTCGATTGTTCTGGTAACTGACTTGAGCGAACTTGGGTTAGTCGCGGATGTTGAGCAGGACGAGATTGCGTCGGAGTCAACCTATGATCACGAAGACGAACCAGACGAGCGTCCGCAATTTGTACAAGCACCGGTTGCATCAGCAACCGATCATGCGAGGCTAATGCTGCATGCTCTTATCAACGATACCGACTCGTCGCATCGTTATCTTTTATTTTCCAATTGCACTGAGGACGAAGTGGAATCGTTCGGGTTCGGCGGAATTCAAGATGCGATTGCGTTGGAGCGGCTGATCAGTGGCCATAGTTCCTGCGGGATCATTCGCACGGCCCAAATCGCTACACCCAAGTCGGATCGGCCAAGGGTCGATTTTTCACTGTAAGTTTAGTTTAGTATTTGTCCTGAATCGCGGAGCGATGGCACACGATATCAAGGGGTGCCAACCGGTTTTACAGCTCCGCTGTTTTAGAACTAAAACCTGCGAATTCACAAGACAATCACAATACCAAATTATTAACAGCCCAGGGCAACGCTGGGGCGTTAAAAATTTTCTGACTCTAACGGATTTTAAGCGCTGGTTTTCCGCGAAAAAAACCGTGTCGCAGCGAGATTCCAATTTGTCATCCTTTTGGGCCTCGCCTTAACCGATCAAGCGAGTGACAAGAACTTCACAGAAGCATACGGCGTATTCCAAAAGGAGCGCTGGTGTATAGCCTTTAGGCGACTCTTTTTTGGGATCGAAAAGGCGGCTAAAGAGACCGTCCAGCTTAGGATCGCTGTTGATTTGAGGAAAATGGCCTGGCGTTTTTTGAATTTCCGCACTACGAGTGCGATTGATTTCACACCCAAAAAACACCGCCTTCCTTGAACTTCCACTCGGTCCAGGAATGCCGCTCTGGGAGGAGCTCAGGGAAAAATTTGCGAGCGATGACCATGTTCAATCGGTGTTAAGGACGATCGCTACGATTGATGCACAACCGCTCTATGATGCT
>JAYVSE010000207.1:0-31057 GCA_043775635.1 Planctomycetaceae bacterium
TTTTGGAAGATCATTGGATACCGGAGCCATGCCTTAAAAAACCTTCCGGTCAATTCCGCGCACATCATTTGTCGTTGAACCATTTTTAAGCAGCTTCAACGAGGCCGGTGGAGCCAGGAGTTATGCAAACACGCGTTTTAGCTCGTCAAGACTTGTGAGGCCGCGTGCAACGGTTAGTACGGCTTCAGCTTGAAGTGAGCGATGGCCTTCTTCTTTGGCAATTTTGCTTAGCTGTCCAACGTCTTGAGTTTTCAGCAACGCCGCGCGGAATTGGTCACCTGGCTGCAGCAATTCAAAGATCGCGACTCGTCCGAAGTAACTGCGTCCTTGGCACGCTCCGCAAGGAGGGATGGGGGCGGGTTTACCGTTGGCATCCACCTGTTGCTCGATTGGCGGTGGAACGTAAGGCTGATAGAGGACGGTAACACGCCCGGCAGGAATACCGAGTCGCTGGAGCAGTGCTGGTGGCGGTTGGAAACCAACCTTGCAGCGCTCGCACAACCGGCGCACGATTCGTTGATTGATGACGGCCTTAAGAGTTGACGCGAACAACTTCGACGATTCGGGGAACTGGGAAACGATTTTGGCGGCGGCCTCGACGGCTGTACTGGCGGAAATGCGAGCGATGACTTGCTTCTGAGCTTTAGTCGTTTGTTCAAGACCCATCAACAGCGCCGCGTCATCAGGAATCGTTGGGAACAAAAACACATCGGGTTCCTTGAGGATGATCTTGCGCATCAACTCCTTAGGCTCAAGTCCTGTTGATCCGCCGTAGAAGCAGGGGTTGATATTAATAATTTCCGGTTCTTTGTCATTTTCCGGCTCGACTGATTGAAAATCGCGAACCAGTCGGTCGGCAGCATTGATGGCAATTTGCCAAGTTGTGGACAACCCAGTCGCTTTAGGGCAGCTAATGACAACGGACGTTCCTTCGGAATTGAGAGCCGCGCGAAACTGTTCGATCATGGTATCTCGCATGCCGAGATCCGCTAATATCGTGAACGGCATCTTTTCCGGCTCGATCTTAATCAAGACTCGCTCACCGGTCGGGATGCCTTGGCTTTGTATCGTCAGGACATACTTATCTCGCTGGATTTTTACATCACATTTGCCTGTCTGAGCACTGCGCCGGTCGGCGGGATTGAGTTGGCAAACCTGCTTGAACGCAATCAGCATTGCATCACCGGCATCGCGGGGTAGCGCAGGAAGTTGTTCCCACTGGCCATCGATCTGGTAACGCATGGCGCAAGCGGCTTGCGAGAAGTCGAGTAACAAATGAGTGGCTCGTGAGACCAACGCATGGCCGATCTGGCCAGCCGCGACAACGTATCCAGGGTTTTGTCGCGTGGCGATAAGAACAGATTGTTGCTGCGTTTTATCTTTAATTTTTGGCAAAAGCATCGCGGGTGGTGCGGTTTGCCAAATCTGGATTTCTTCGGGTTCAGCCATGAATGTATTTAATTGACAATGAAGGGGTCGGGGAAGTATTTTTTTTTACAAAACTATAATGGCACATAAAAAATGCGCCGGATAACAAATCGCAACACACGTTGCGAGAAAACGTTAGAGAATGCCAGGTGCTTTGACGTCGATGCCCTTGAGCGACATCTTGAGCGCATCCTTATTCGGAGCCACTTCGAACGCCGTGGGACGGTCGATCAATTCGTCATCGATCAACTGCTTAAGGCTCATCGTAAAGTCTTGCATGCCGTCTTCAGCACCGATGCGGATTGCGTCGGGCAGTTTCGCATCCTGACCTTCGAGCACAAGTTTTCGGACAATGGGGTTGAAGGTCATGACTTCGCAAGTCGGCACGCGAGAGACACCCGGCCGGATACTCTTGAGCAGCTTTTGGGCGACGATGCCTTTCATGTTAAACGCGATCGCGCCGCGAATCGCACCGTGCATTTCCTGGGGGAACAAGTCAAGAATACGACCGATTGTCGACGATGCGCTCGCGGCGTGAATCGTACCGAACACGAGGTGCCCGGTTTCCGCTGCATGGATGGCTGTCATAAACGTTTCTTCATCACGAAGCTCGCCGACCAGGATGATGTCTGGGTCTTCACGGACCGCGTGCTTCATCCCGACTTGGAAGTCGAGCACGTCCTGTCCGATTTCTCGCTGATTGATCAAGCACTTGTCATCCTTGTAAACGAACTCAATCGGGTCTTCGAGTGTCAGGATGTGTTTACGATAGATGCTGTTGATGTAGTTCAGCATTGATGAAATCGTGGTACTCTTCCCCGATCCCGTAACGCCAGCGAGCAGAACCATTCCTTGGTCGTAGTGACAGAGTGTTTCGATGGAAGCAGGAAGAAACAATCCATGAAAGTCAGGGATGAAGTTGCTGATTTTTCGCGCGACGAGCCCGATCTTGCCGAGTTGCTTGAGTAAGTTAACGCGAAACCGCCAACTGGTACCGTCGATATCGCAAACATACGCGAAGTCGGCCCCGCCTTCTTTTTCAAAGATGGCAAGATTTCGAGCATCCATCATCGGAATCAGCAAACTTACCATCTCTTCATTGCTGATCGGCGGACGGTTGAGCGGCTTTAGATCACCTTTGACTCGCACCATCGGAGGCTGATTCACTTTGAGGTGCAGGTCGGAGCCCTCCAGTTTCACCAACGCCTTAAAAATTTTGTCGACTTCCAGCGCCTTACGCGTGCTCGTTAACGCTTGAGTTAGGCGAGCTACGATTTCTTCGGGGGTACTTACTGGGCCGGCGGGTGGTGGAGATCCTTTGGAATGCGACATGCAGTTGGCTCAAATTCAAATCAGCGACAAGAGAAACGGAACGCAGTCTATTCTAAGCGATCATCGCGTTTGCTCAAGGAAGCTAGAAAAACTGACCGCACGCGGGCTGTTTAGCCTTAAAACAGCCAGATCGCACGCATAATCAGCATCGAAATTAAAATGCTTAGTCAATAACTGTCCGGTTTTTGAAGTGGGATAGGCTTCCAGCCTGTCATTTTCAATACGACAGGCTAGAAGCCTATCCCACTCATTGTCCTCAATAGTTCCGTGGGTGCGCTCGATCCAGGGTATCAAACAATTGAGGACAATTGTTCTACGATGCTCACTTAGTTTTGACCCCGGCGGCCTCCGCCTGCGAAATCACTCTTTACATCTTTCCTAACTGCCCAAAGATTACGTTGAGATGCGATGAAAAGCGTTCCGTTGGCAGCCGTCACAGCAGACCAAATCGCGGAGCCCAGTCGGATGTCTGCGAGCTCGCGTCCAGCACGATCAGCAGACAGGACCATCAGGCCACGTCGTGTGCCGATATACAGCTTTTTGTCGGCCACCAGTGTCGACGCCCAAATTTCTTCGCCTGTATCCTGTACCCAGTAAAGCTCACCTGTCTCCGCGTCGAGGCAATGCACCTTGCCGCTTTGCTCAGCGGCGAAGACAAGGCCGTCTGCCACCGAAACGGTTGACATACTGCGACCGATTTCGCAGTACTGCCAGACACGTCCAGAACGCGTAATGTCTCCCTCGCCTTGTGGATCGATGCAAGAAAGAGCACCCGCCCCAGGGCCATGCACAGGATCTTGTCCGATCATTACGTAGATGCGATTTTTATAAACGGCAGGAGTACCAATGATTTCACTTGGACTGATCAGTCTGTCGTCAACCATGAACCCATTGGAACTTCCACGCAGGATCGCCCAGTAGTCCAGTTTCATATCGCCGCGCGCCCGATAACCTGGTGGGTTGCAATCAAATCGCCAAACCTCTTTCAAGATCGATGGTTCATCACCGCGAGTCGTAACGGGTTCGTAGGCGTAGCACCAGCCGTCGCCACCACCAAAAAAGATGAGTGTTTTGCCATTGATCGTTCCCAGTGATGGCGAAGACCATTGACCATGAAAAACATCAGCGCTGATATGGCCGTCATCCTTAGCCACAAGCTCGCCCGTTCGCTTGTCAAGAGCGATCAAGGTGGGAGCCGAGGGCATGACGATTTTGCCGTCATACACGCCATTGGCAGTGCAAGCATATACGAAATCGCCATGGACAAGAACCGAACAATTGGAAGCGTCATGGGGGAACACGGGCAGTTCTCGAAGCATGTCGAACCGCCAAAGAATATCAGCATCGTTGGCCTCAAGTTTCATCGGTTCTGCGTCTGCCTTGAGCGAAAATCGGTCCTCTTCCATGAATGGGCCCTGATTGCCGTTGGCAAGTCCATCAACGTCAAGACACAGGACTTCGCAGCGGTTCGTGACGACGAAGACGCAGTTGTCTTTTACCGTTGCCGTGGAGCAAATGCCCAGGTTCATGTCGTCAAAATCCTCGCTCACTTTGGACCTGTCAATTTCCAGGCGAGGAACCAATAGCTTCCAAATCTCTTGACCTGTTAATTCATCCAAGCATCGAAGTTGGCCTCCTCCGGTTGGCCCAATACGATCATCCAAAGGTGACTCGTCATTGGTGCCGATGAAAACACGACCTTCAGCCACCGTTGGTGCCGAGTAATTTTCGCTACCCAATCGGGCTACCCAGCTCACATTTTTCGCGGTAAGTAGGTTAATACCTAGTTCGTCGCGGGTTCTTTTACCAGGCTCAAAAGATTCGGCAAGATTTGTTTCGGTCGAACTCATCGTTCGAGCATCGCTGCCGCCCCACTGTGGCCAATCCGCAGTACAAATATTGTGCTTTACGCAAAAATGCGCCATCAACAGGAAAGATAATTGATAGAGGTGCTTTTGTCGTGGCGATGTTGTCATCACTGCTCACTTGGGTGGGGCTGGGTTTGATGGGGGATGTAAAGCCATCCGAAAAGGCGGGTAAAGCGTGCGGTCCGAAACCGAGGCACGCTAGGCAATAGGAGGAAGGCTGGAATGAGGTAGGTGCCAGTCGAAGGCAGATGACTCATAATACCCAGTTCTGGGCGAGATGTGGATCAGTAACTGAAAAAGTTTCGACCTGTGCGATTGATAGTAGCAGGCACACTCCGTGTGCCGTCGGCAAATACTGGCGATTCCATGTCGAACGGCACTTGGAAAGTGTCTGCTACTGGGCCGTTAAATATTGGGGGTTGTGGACAACCAAACGAGTTTTCCCGCCAGGAATCCCGTTGGCTCGCCCAGCGCAAGTTTCGGCTTTGGCCCTACTGGGATTGGTCGACGCAGCTTTCTGGTGTAGTAGGGCCAGAACCGAACGATCCGCTGGGCGAGCCAGCGGGATTTATTCAATCAGTATAGTTGTGTGAGTGAACCGAAGGCGCTAGCCATGCTACGACGGGGTTCATCCCCGTCGGGCTATAATCACAACCAGAAGATGCTGGCGGAGTGAGCCTCGCTACCATGCGGCTTGTCCGCGTGGAGCATTAATCAATCGTTATACGCATCGTTGCACGATCATTTTCTGATCATGGCCCGACGGAGACAAGCTCCGCCCGTGGCCGACGTCATTGCTTCTTCGCCATCTGGTCGTGATCGTGGCCCGACGGGGACAAGCCCCGCACGCGGCAAGATTATGGAATTAAACTTGCGCAAAGGCTTTTTGCTCACAATAGCAAATTTTTAACAGCCCAGACTTTGGCCCGGTATATCTATTCGAACGAAGGCTTTTCGCTCTTGCGTTTGACGCGGTCGTTCTTGCCGACGAATTCTAAAATCGCCCGTTCACCAGCATCCCCGAGGCGAGGCGTGGCCAACCGAACAATCCGAGTGTAACCGCCTGGCCGGTCAACGAATCGCACTGCCACACGTTCAAACAACACTTTCACGGCTTGCTTATCGCCGATCAGTTGAACAATACGTCGATGCGCGGTGACAATTGGCGCGCGAGCTGTTGCCCACTTCTGCCACTGTTCGCTTTCTCGCCACTGCTTGTAACCAACGGTGCCACGCTTTTCGACTGTCCCAAATTGCTTAGCTTCTTCAGCCAGTGGGACTGTTTTCTTGGCAATCGTGATGCACTTTTCAACCAGAGCGCGAACTTCCTTTGCTTTGTGCAAAGTTGTCACAATCCGGCCGGGAACCTTGGGAGCGTTTGCTTCGCCTTCGGCGTCACGTTCAGTCAAGAAGATGGCGCTGGCAAGATTTTTAAGCAATGCCTTTCGGTGTGAAGGGCTCCGTCCTAAAACACGGCCTTTGCGTCGGTGTCGCATGATTCGATTCGCTGTCTATCGCGGCTTGGTTGGTTGATATTCAAAAACTACAAAAGGCTGTTCGTAAAACAAAGCCTAACGAACACTATTGGGAACTCGCATCCCCAAGTGAAGCCCGTACTGAGCGAGCTTTTCACGAACTTCGTTGAGCGTGGTATCGCCGAAATTGCGAACTTCCAGCAATTGATCTTCGTTACGTTGAACGAGATCACGAACGAACATGATGTTTTCACTCTCAAGGCAATTGTTGGCACGCACCGAAAGTTTCAGATCGGAAAGCTTCATGTTGAGCTTCGATTCAAGCTGAGCTTCGATCGAGCCGGACCCACCTCGTCCCGCAGCAAATATGCTTGGGCCAAGTTCGCGGTACTGTACAAACGGATTGAGGTGCTTGCGAAGAATCTTCGAACCCTCGGTCAATGCCATTTCTGGGTTGATGGATCCGTCGGTCCAAATTTCAAGAATCAAACGGTCGTAATTCGTCTTTTGACCAACGCGAGTTTCTTCGACGAAGTAACGAACGCGAGTCACCGGACTAAAGACGGCATCGATTGGAATGATTCCAATCTCATGGTCGCCAACGCTGTGTTCCGTGCTGGGAACGTAACCACGACCGTTTTCAACGACCATTTCCATCATGAATGGAACATCTTTGGTCAATGTCACCAGTGCGTGGTCTTTATTGATGACTTCAACATCGGCATCGGTGGTGATGTCCGCACCGGTCAGTGTTCCGGCTTTGTTGCTTTCCAACGTGATCACGCGAGTTGCTTCGCTATGGCTGCGAACAATCAAGCTCTTCACGTTCAGAACGATGTCGGTGACATCTTCCATCACGCCTTCGATTGTGCTGAATTCATGCTGCGCACCGCGCACTTTGACCTGCGTGACGGCACTACCCAGCAAGCTGCTGAGCAAAACTCGCCTGAGGCTGTTGCCGATACTTGCTCCGAAGCCACGCTCGAACGGCTCCGCAGTGAATCGACCGAAGGTCGACGTCAGCGTTTCGCGTTCTACTTCAAGCGTGCTGGGCAACTCCATCCCGCGCCATCGGATATGCATAGGAGAATGACCTTGTGTTTTGTGATGTTTTAAGTGGATTGCATGGAAATGCGAAAAGGAACGATTGCCAGCAACCGTTCCCAACGGGCCGACTAAACGCGGCGTTTCTTACGAGGACGGCAGCCGTTATGTGGAATCGGCGTCACGTCTTCGATCAACTTAACGTTCAGCCCCGCGGCTTGCAGCGACGTAATCGCGCTCTCACGACCTGATCCAGGTCCTTTGACGCGAACTTCGACATCTCGCATGCCAAACTTTGTTGCCTTCTCTGCCGCCTGTTGTGCAGCGCACTGACCGGCAAACGGCGTACTTTTACGACTGCCTTTGAAGCCAGACGTACCCGCCGTGGCCCAGCAAAGCGTATCGCCCTTGGGATCGGTGACCGTTACGGTTGTGTTGTTGAACGTTGAGTGAATGTGAACGATGCCGCTGCTGATATTGCGACGGACACGTTTCTTCTTGTTGGTCTTTGCCACCGCGAAGCCCTAATCAATGGAATGCGAACGGATGAAAACTGTCAAATTGAACTGCGAACTTGGAGGACGAAACCGCTCAAGGACTTGAGCGGGTGCCAAACAAGCATTGATCACTGCGTAAATTCGCCCGCACCGAGCTGGCGAACTGAACTACCTCGATTCGAGGCATATTACTAACGCAGATCCTTGACGCCCTTCTTACCGGCAACGGTCTTACGTGGGCCTTTGCGTGTACGAGCATTTGTCTTCGTGCGTTGGCCGCGAACCGGCAAACCAACACGGTGACGAACGCCACGATAGCACTTAATTTCTCGCAGGCGACCAATGTTCTGCGTCACTTGACGGCGAAGGGGGCCTTCAACCGTATAGTCACGCTCGAGCATCGTCACGATGCGGCTTAGTTCTTCTTCGGTCAGATCGTTTGCTTTTCGAGTCGGATCAATGCCCAACTTCTGGCAAACTTCACGTGCCAAATACAACCCGACCCCATATAAATAGGTCATCGAGTATTGAACTTGTTTGTCGTTGGGAACGTCGACGCCCATCATTCGGGGCATGAGGCGGCCTCCATGAGAACCGACCAATTGCCGCAGACCAGTAAGCCACTAATGATGCGAAATGCACCACGCAGCCGACGTAACCTGGAGGCAGTTGAATTTGTAATGGTGATGTGGGACCGGGGAATATACTGAGGTTGCCCTGAAAAACTCAATGGGGACAACTACATTTTTGGCACAGAATTTTTCCGACGCCATTTTTGGAACTCTGACGGGACGCTGTCTCGTTCCGTTTGCGGGTGTCGCGACGTCTCTAAAAGTGCAAAATCGTCGAGTGGCAGCTCAATTCGCGTGTCGCCTTGGACCGCTGACCAAACCCGCGTCAGCCAAATCTCGTCGCAAAACGGAAAAAAAAGTTTGTAAATTTCTGCGCCACCGACGACGAAAGTTGGTCGATCGAGCTCCCGAGCAACAGCATTGACCTGCTCGACGGTGGTGACCCACTGCAAATGGGGAGCAGGGGGCAGATCAGGGGCAGCGCGAGTCAGCACGATCGTTTCACGGCCCGGCAGCGGTTTTCCGATCGAATCGAACGTCTTGCGTCCCATGATTAGCGTTCCGCCCATGGTCAGTGACTTGAAACGTCGCAAGTCGCTGCCGAGCTTCCAAGGCATGCCTCCATCGAGCCCAATCACACCCGAGGGCGTGCAAGCGATAATCGCGACCAGCGGCGAGTTTGGGGCGGTGCTCACGGCTGGCCTGACGAGACTTTTAAGTATAGAAAAAACGCGTGAGGTGGTAAAAAACAGGTGCGGCAAAGCAAATGTTATCGATTTGATCAAGCACGCCGGCGTGGCCTTGAACGAGCGAACCGGTGTCAGTGACGCCACGGTCTCGCTTAATCGCGCTCATTGCCAGCGTCCCAGCGGTGGCCATGACCGTCACCACGGCGCCCATGATGCCCGCTTCCCAGGGATAAAACGGCGTCGCCCAGTATAGCGTTGAAGCCACCAGGCCAGTGGTAACCATGGCACCGAACAGCCCTTCCCACGTCCGACTGGCGTTAATCTTCTCCGCAAGCAAGTGCCGTCCCGCAAGCCGACTCCAGGCACGTTCAAGCGTGGAGGCCAACTGCGCTATCAGCAAGAGAAAGACCAGCACGCTGAGGTTACTTCCCGCCCATTTGGTCCCGTCCGTTCGCACTAATTCCAGATCCAACAGTGCCGGTGCGTAGGATAAGGAATAAACGCAAATGAGCAGGCCCGCTTGAATAATGGCACTTCTTTCCAGAAAGCGTTTTGAATCCCCCGACAAGGCAATCCGTGTCGGAATGAACAGGCTGGCATAAACGGGTATGAAAATGCTGTACAGCCCGTAAAAATCGATGTCCTTCCCAATCAGCCAATTTGGCGCATTGCTTCCTAAGAACACCAGCAGATACTGGAAGGGCAAAAATACAAAGAACACCCAAAACAACGTCCGATGATCGCCTCGGCGAGTGGGCGTCATGGTCACGAATTCGCGTAGCGCCCAAAACGATACCAATCCAAACAGCAAGACCGTGCCGCCTCGGTGTAGCAGGAAACCGAAGACCAAAATCGCGGTCATCATCCACCACACGCGAAGCTTGTGGTTGAACCGCTTCAGCATCGCGGCTTCGATCGATGGCTTCTCTCGGCGGCCCATCAGCAGGCTGGCAATCGTAGCAATTCCAAGGCTGACCAAGATCACGGCTAACAGCGTGAATGTCCGTGCTGTCAGCCATGCTGGGTTGTTCGCGCCGGCGTGCAGCGTGTTAGTGCCCAAACCTGCCATGCCATCAGGCAGGGATTGAACGGCTATCAACATTTGGGTGAGGATTGTCGAGATCACGGACTCTACACGATTCGCGCAAGGACGGCTTGAAGCATTTGGTCGGTATTGAGACTTGGTTTGCCGCGTGCAATATCGGCGGTCCGAAGTCCATCGGCGAGGACACTACGTACCGCTGCCTCGATCTTTTCAGCCCCTTGGTCAAACTTGAGCGAGTGACGCAGCATCATCGCGGCGGCGAGGATCGTTGCCAGTGGATTGGCAATTCCCTTGCCAGCAATGTCCGGTGCCGATCCATGAATCGGCTCGTAAAGCCCTGGGCCGCTGCTGCCGATCGAAGCGCTCGGAAGCATGCCCAGCGACCCCGGCAACATCGAAGCTTCGTCCGTCAATATGTCTCCGAACAAATTCGCGGTTACAATCACGTCAAACTCACGAGGCTTTTGGATCAAAAACATTGCCATTGCATCGACGAGTACCACATCATACTTCACATCGGGGAACTCTTCCTTCATCACTCGCGCGGCTGTCTGTCGCCATAGCCGGCTTGGCTCGAGTACGTTTGCCTTGTCGACACTGGTCAAATGATTGCGACGACCACGAGCCATATTGGCCGCAAGTCGAACGACGCGCTCCACTTCGCCCACGCTGTAAACCATTTGCTGAAATGCGGTTTCTTCCTTACCGGTCCCGTAACGCCCAGATTCACCGAAGTAAACGTCACCCGTCAGCTCGCGAACAAACAAAATGTCCGTCCCTTCGACGACTTCGCGTTTCAGCGGTGAGGCGTCAAGCAGTTCGTCAAACGGCTGAATGGGTCGCAAGTTTGCAAACAGCGAAAGCGCCTTTCGGATACCGAGCAGGCCAACCTCAGGCCGTGTCTTTGCGGCTGGATCATCCCATTTAGGGCCACCGACGGCGCCCAACAAAATCGCGTCGCTCGCGCGGCAGGCCGCAATGGTTTCTTCGGGCAATGGATTGCCGGTTTTGTCGATTGCAATTCCGCCGATTAAATGCTCTTCGAATACAAACGATTGGCCACAGACCGAACCAACCTTTTCGAGGACACTCGCGGCTGCAGCGACAATTTCAGGACCGATCCCGTCGCCGGGAAGAAGAATGATTTTGAAAGACATCAGTGATCAGGGTTCGAGGTTAAAAACGTAGGATAGGCTTCCAGAGTGTCAAAAATCAAATCATATCCAACAGGCTGAAAGCCGATCCCACGGATACGTTTTAGTCACCAAGTTACGGCCCTGCGGCAGCGCTCGCTGGGCTTGCGCCTGCTGCGAACTTTTTAAAGTTACTGCGAAACAGGTCCGCCAGCCGCTTGGCGGTCGAGTCGTATGCATCTTTGTCAGGCCAAGCGTCTCGCGGCCAAAGCGTTGTCGCTGGGATGCTTTCACATTGTATTGGCACTTCGAAATGAAAGTTGGGGTCCTGTCGAATCGGAGCGTTGGCAAGGGTACCGGCATGAATGGCGTCAATGATCGTGCGTGTGATGCTTAGTTTCATGCGTTTACCACTTCCGTAGCCGCCGCCGCTCCAGCCTGTATTGACGAGCCACACGTTGACCTCGTGTGTACGTATTTGTTCGGCAAGTAGCTCGGCGTACTTGGCCGGATGCCACACCAAAAAAGCGGCACCGAAGCAAGCGCTGAAGGTCGCCGATGGCTCCGTCACATTCATTTCGGTTCCGGCCACTTTGGCCGTGTAGCCGCTGATGTAATGATACATCGCCTGCTCGGCGGTCAGTCGGCTGACAGGAGGCAGCACACCAAATGCGTCGCAAGTTAGAAAGACGATATTCTTTGGATGCCCGGCAACACAGGGGATTTTTGCACCGGCGATGAAATCGATCGGATACGCCACGCGAGTGTTTTCGGTCAGCGAAGCATCGTCGTAATTGACTTCGTGCGTGCTGTCGTCGTACACCACGTTTTCCAGCACCGCACCATAGCGGATCGCATGGAAAATTTCTGGTTCGCTTTCGGGCGACAAGTGAATAACCTTGGCATAACAGCCGCCTTCGATATTAAAAATCCCCGTCGAAGTCCAGCAGTGTTCGTCGTCGCCGATCAATTGCCGAGATGGATCCGTGGACAGCGTAGTTTTGCCAGTTCCCGAGAGCCCGAAAAACAACGTTACATCACGGGGGTCTGCGGCCGCGCAGTTGGCGCTGCAGTGCATCGACAGCACGCCTGCCTTGGGCATCAGATAATTCATCACGGTGAAGACACCCTTCTTCATTTCGCCCGCATACTGCGTCCCCAGGATGACCAGTTCGCCGAGTTCGATACTCAGGTCGATACTCGTTCGACTGGTCATTTGTGCGGTGTACGGATTGGCGGGAAAACTGCCCGCGTTAAGGATCACAAAATCGGGCTCACCAAAATTTTTGAGTTGCTCGGCATTCGGTCGAATCAGCATGTTGTGCATGAACAGCGCATGATAGGCGCTCTCAGCAATCACGCGAATTTTGAGTTGGTGAGCTGGGTCCCAGCCGGCATAACCATCGAAAACAAAGATGCGCTTGCGAGTATTCAAATAGTCAATTGCGCGCTGCCGATTGATCAGGTACGACCGTTCAGTCAAGCGAATGTTAACATCGCCCCACCAAATGTTATCGCTGCTGGCAGGATCATCAACGATCCGCTTGTCCTTAGGGCTGCGGCCCGTTTTGTCGCCACTGCTGGTCGCAAGCGCACCGCTAGCGGCGATTGCCGCATGTTTGTCGCCGATCGCGTACTCATAAAGACGCGCGGGTGTCGCGTTGCGGATGATGTTACGGACATTTAGTCCGTAAATCGACAGGTCGATCGGATTGATGCTCATTAATCTAATTGTAAAAGCCCACGCAATGGAAATCCGCCACCCGCTCAGAATAAAGCCCAGCTAGCTTTTCAAGAATGGGCCCGCACGCAATCGCTGGCCTACACAACTATCCTGTTTGAATAAATCCCGCTGGCTTGACCAGCGGATCGTTCGGTTTTGGCCCTACGATACGCCAGCCCGGCCGAGAATCCCGCTGGCTCGCCCAGCGGATCGTTCGGTTTTGGCCCTACGAAAGCGCGCCAGCCCGGCCGAGAATCCCGCTGGCTTGCCCAGCGGATCGTTCGGTTTTGGCCCTACTACAGAAAGCTGCGTCGACCAATCCCTTTAGGGCCAAAGCCGAAACTTCCGCTGGGCGAGCCAGCGGGATTCACTTGCGGGGAAGCGTCGCTTGGTAGGGCCAAAGCCGAAACTTCCGCTGGGCGAGCCAGCGGGATTCACTTGCGGGGATGCGCGCAAGGTGCCCGGGAAGCGTCGCAAGGTGCCCCCGTTTCCTACGCGGCTTCGGCAACCCGCATGATTTGTTTTCTCATCCGTGGCAGCATCACGTACCGTGGATTGCCGTTTTCATCGATACTGCCTTCGGGATCAGCGACGAGGAACCGAATGCCAAAACGATTTTCAAGCTTGGCCATGATCGCCTTGAGCGACCGCATTTTATTGGGTTGAAAACCAAGTTGTTTATCGAGTTCGGGAAGCGACATCGGCGAATCGACTTCGCCAGCAATGCGTTTTAAGTGCCGAAAAATGCCTCGCTGAGCGATATGATGAAGTTTTTTCGGCAGCGGTAAGTCGTGCAACCGATCGCCTGCAGACGGTGCCTCATCGACCACACCAAGCGTGCCTGTGTCAGCTACTTGGCTGGTACCCGAACGATGTCGGCGGGAACGTCGAGGCGGATGATCTTCACCAGCGACTGCCCCTGGCTTAGTACCGGGTTCAGCACCGGGGACCAACTCGGTTCCTAGAAGCCCGGCAGCCTCGCCGCGCTGGCGACGCCCTTTTTGCGGCCCACAAGCACGAATGGCGTCACGCAATCGTTGAATGGCTTCGCGGCAGTCGGCACGATCGTTGAGGTTGACCATCAGGTAGGTCATATGCTTTTCCTTGAGAAAAGATGGGGAAAATGGGTCATGGCGGGTTTAAGACGGGGCCAAAATCGACACCGATCGCCGCCCAAAAAGCTTGAGCAACGCTCAAGCAACACGCAAATTCTACGCAGCAGCCGTTGATTTTGTTGAGCAAAATGCAACAAAAATGGAGAATCGTTACCGAGCAATTCGTGCTGTGGATTGGTTGACTGGAAAATAACGCTTGAAAGCCAATGGTTCTCGAAACCGACTAGGCACCGTTCAATGCCACGTTTTGAGCAAAAACGAGCAGGACACCTGTTTTTCTGCGCTACCTCAAGCGCATCCCATTCGGAAATCTCGCACTCTAACCGCAAATTCGGCGTCTTTTTTGGGGAAGTACAACTTTATGTTGCGGATGCGGTATCACCTAAAGCGCTGATTGACGCTACGATAGAGATGCGGAAGCGATTGAACGGTAAGACGACTTGCAGTTTTGGCAATTCGCCCCCACGATTGAGCAAGAGGAGTTACTTAGATGCAGATCCGTGTTTCGATACGCCATGGTCACCTGCAAGCAGGCGATCAGCAGTTGATTGAAGAAAAGGTTGAGAAGCTTCGGCGGCTTTTCGATCGCGTGAATGCGATTGAAGTGATTGTCGATATGGAGCATATTGACAGCCCGACGGTCGAATTGGTGGTGTCCGCGGAGCACGCGGCAGATTGCGTGGCCACGGCGGAAGCCACCACAGTGCTGGGGGCACTCGACCTCGCGATCCCCAAATTGGAACAGCAGCTTCGACGCACAAAAGAAAAAATGACCGAGCATCGTGCGACCGGCCATAAGCATATTTGATTTTTTACGCCATGGAGCGATTCTCGGCTTTAGTTGTTTTGACGGGCGACGATGTTGCCCTCAATGTTCATGCGCGACGGCGTCTGGCTAAGACGCTCAAGATTTTGTGTATGACAACTAGATTGCCGCAGTCGAATTCATTGGCCATCAGAAGACCTAGGAAAACTTCATGAAATTTTCGGATTTTATCAGCGAGAAAGCAATTCGCGCTGAGTTGACGGCTGACACCAAAGAGGGCGTGATCGCCGAATTGGTGGAGTCGCTTCTACAAGTCGGTGAAATCGGTGCCGACGAAAAGGCCGATATCATTGCTGCAATTATGAAACGCGAAGAACTTGGTAGCACCGGGATCGGGCGTGGCGTTGCCGTTCCCCATACCAAGCACGGCAGCGTTGATAAGCTGGTTGGCACCGTTGGCGTGAGCGTCGATGGGGTCGATTTCAATAGTCTTGATGGTGAGAAAGTACAGTTGTTTTTTTTGCTCATCAGCCCTCCTGAACGTCCGGGCGACCACCTGCGTGCTTTGGAAAACATCTCGCGTCAATTGCGGGACGAAACGTTCTGTCGGTTTTTGAAACAAAGCAAGACCCCCGACGACATTCATCAGTTGCTCGAGGAAGCCGATAATAACCAGTTCGCATCGTAGCGACCGGAGTGTTTCGTTGAATGTTTCGGTGTCGATCTCATTTGAATCACATCCTAACTTCATTGCCATGATTTTAATTTAGATTTAGTCTCGGCGACGTCGCCGCTATGAGTTCTACCATCATCACCCGAACCGTGACCGTGCGCAATTCGCAGGGTTTGCATGCTCGCCCCGCTGATCTGTTGGTCCGTGAGGCAAGTCGGCATCAAGCATCTATCATGCTTGAAAAAGACGGCTATCGGGTTGATTGCAAAAGTATTCTTTCGTTGCTGACTCTGGGAGCCGTATGTGGCACTGAGATGTCGCTGATGGCAGAAGGTACAGATGCAGAACAAGCAGTAGCAGCCGTCACCGAGTTGTTTGATTGCGGTTTTTTTGAGTTGGAGCAGACCGAGTAGCACTGGCCCTTGGGCATGGACCATTCAAGTTCATGTTTGGTGATGGGAAACGTTCAGTGCTGGCGGTTGGCTCGTCGCAGCCACGCAACCTCGCGTCTGCACCTACACACCCGAACAAAAATGATGGAAATCGGAACCCAACATCGAATCGCGTTGGAAGATGCAGGACCAATGGAGTCGTGCCTTATCTCTCTACGCGATTGGTTGGTCGGTGCCGGTTATCGATGGTTGAACTTCACGGAATCCCGGTATCGCCGGGGGTGGCTATCGGTCCAGCCTTAGTGCTTGACCGAGAAGGTTACCGAATTGATCGTTGCCAAATCGAACCTGCTGAAGTGACTGAGGAAATTGCTCGGTTGCGTAAGGCGGTCGATGGCGCATCGCACAAACTGGAAGCAAGTCGGCTGGAAACTTCCGCCGTCGCCGGTGGGGCAACGGGTGATATTTTTGCTGCCCAGTTGCAGATGCTGCACGACCCACGTCTGCAAGCCGAACTGCAACGCCGGATCTCGCAAGGCTTGCAATCCGCTGCGTATGCGGTCAGTCAAGTTTTGCACCGCTATGCATCTGACTTGCGACGCCTCGATAATTCATTGCTTGCCGAACGAGCTGATGATGTCCTCGACATCGAGCAACAGTTGCTTCGCCAACTCGGTGCCGTCTCTCGTCGGCCTCTGTCCGATTTGACGGAGCCGGTCATTGTCCTGAGCCACAACCTCACGCCATCGGAGACCGCCAATCTTGATCGCCGTTATGTACGTGGATTTTGTACCGAAACCGGTGGACCTGGCGGTCATACGGCAATCGTTGCCAAGGGGTTAGAGCTACCCGCTGTGGTCGGCATTGGCGATTTCTTGGAAGGGATTCGCGGGTCAACTCGCGTCATCATTGATGGCGATCGAGGCATTGTGATCCTCGATCCCGATAACGAAACGCTGCAGCGGTATGAAGAAGGTCGCGAACGACGCCGATCTCTGGCCCTGCGACTGGCTGAACTACGTGACTTACCAGCGGAAACGACTGACGGCGTTTCGATTTCCCTGAGCGCAAACATCGAGTTCCCTCACGAAGTAGCCGCGTGTCTTGATCGCGGTGCATCAGGCGTGGGATTGTATCGCACAGAATTCTTATACTTGGCAAGCGACGAAGAACCTAGCGAAGAAGATCATTTCGCTGCATACCGACAAGTTGTCGAGGCCATGCACGGGCGCCCCGTTGTCATCCGTACCCTGGACCTCGGTGCTGACAAGATGGGCAGTCGACCATTGACGGAGCCCGAACCCAATCCGTTCCTGGGGCTACGCAGCATTCGGCTTTCACTTAAGAACCCTGACCTATTTCGGCCGCAACTCCGCGCGATCCTGCGGGCGGCAGTGTACGGCGATGTTCATGTCATGTTCCCGCTGATCACGACGCTTTCAGAATTGCGCCAGGCGAGAATGCTGGTCAACATCATCGCCGACGACTTGACCGAAGAAGGGATTCCCCATCGAAGCAACATACCCGTTGGCATGATGGTCGAGGTCCCTGCCGCAGTGCTGATGCTTGATCGCTTCGTCAAAGAAGTTGACTTCCTCAGCATTGGTACCAACGACTTGGTGCAATACACGCTCGCCGTTGATCGAAGCAACGAGTACGTTGCCGACTTGTATCAATCGAGCGACCCTGCTGTATTGCGGCTGATTGAGCACTGCGTTGTTGTTGCCGACAAAGCAAAAATTCCACTCAGCGTTTGCGGTGAAATGAGCAGTAACCCAGCACGAGCATTGCTGCTGATCGGCATGGGCGTGCGCAGCCTCAGCGTCCCGCCCAACGCCTTACCTAAAGTCAAAAAAGCAATTCGAAGCGTCTCGATTGAGCAATGCCGCAGTATCGCAGAACGTGCAATGACACTTGATGCAGCCCGCGATGTCGACCTCTTTTTGCTGGAACGACTCGGCAAACTAGCACCGGAGTTGATTGTTTCCTGAGATGTGTGCGTTCATTTACTTCCCTGTGTTGTTTTACATCCCTTGCCGTTCAAGCTTGAAATCGAGTTCACGATGATCGATTCGGAATCTCGCATGAACCCAACCGCAATCGCCGACAAGCCGATTCGGGACCGCTATCGCATCCGGTTTGGCAAGACAGGGTTATTGCGATGGATCGGACACCACGACTTACAACGACTCTGGGAACGTTTACTTCGCCGTACCGACCTACCGCTTTCGATGTCGCAAGGTTTTCATCCCAAGCCACGGATTAACTTCCCGTCGGCGCTGGCCCTGGGCGTCGAAGGACTTGACGAAGTTGTCGAGATCGAACTATCGCAATCGATCACTGCCGATGAATTGCGACATCGTCTGACCCTCGACGAACAGCCCGGTTTGATCATCGGCGAAGTCACGCGAATGGGCACCGCCGACGGTACCGGATTCGGTGCGGCGATGGCCCCAGGCGTTGGCAAAGCAAAATTGCAAAGCAGCGAATACGAGATCGAAATCCCAGCAGGTTTCGATCTTGAACTCATCGATCGATCCATTGATTGTGCGAAGATTAACGACACGATCACGATGGAACGCAAGCAAAAAAGTACCGTCACGCTATCGATTGCCGAGGTGTTTCCCTCCATCGAAAGGCTTGGCAACTATTTGTTCCTGACACAGCTCGAAATCGACGGTCCGTCAATCAAGGTTACTGACCTGCTTGACATCGTTGGCCTTTCCGAACTTGTCCCTTCCGGTGCCACAATCCGTCGCACCCATGTTCACCTTACCCCTAATCCGAAGGAATGCCTCTTATGAAAAAAGAGATGCTGATCAATGTGGCCCAGCCCGAAGAGAGCCGCATTGCAGTCATGGAAGATGGCCGACTCGAAGAGTTGTACATCGAAAGAAAAAGCGTCGAAGCGTACGCTGGTAATATTTATCGTGGAAAAATCGTAAACCTCGAACCCAGCATCCAAGCTGCGTTCGTTGACTTTGGTGTCGGACGCAATGGCTTTCTGCATATCAGTGACGTCGAGCCACAGTACTTTCGCCAAGGCGGGTATGACCCCGCTGAGATCATGCGAGAGTCCGATGAAATCGCTGAGCGATCGGCTGAGCGAGCCCGTGAAAGTGGACGCGGACAGAAGCATGCGTTCAAAGGCGGACGCCCACGCAACAAGCCGCCCATCCAAGAAATCCTCAAGCGCGGTGACGAAGTCCTCGTCCAAGTCATCAAAGAAGGCATCGGTACCAAAGGTCCAACGCTTAGCACCTACATCTCAATCCCTGGGCGATATCTGGTGTTGATGCCAGCGCTGGGGCGAGTCGGTGTCAGTCGCAAGATCGAAGATGAAGACGATCGAAAACGCCTTCGTCGCTGCCTGCTGTCGATCAATCCGCCCAAGGGCCTCGGGTTCATTGTTCGCACCGCAGGCGCCCAGCGCGAAGAAGATGAACTTCAACGCGATATGGAATATTTGTTGCGACTCTGGAAAGCGATCTACAAGCGACTGGAGACCACGACCGAGCCAGGCGTGATCTACGAAGAAAGCGACATGATCATCAAGACGATTCGCGACATCGTTAGCACCGACATCGATGTGATCTACATCGACGAGAAAGAGGCTTTTGAAAAGACTCGCGAGTTTCTGCGCTTGGTGATGCCGCACTTCGTTGACCACCTTCAATTCTACGAAGGACGCGAGCCACTGTTTCACAAGTACAAGCTTGAAGAAGAGATTGCCAAAATCAACCAACGCAAAGTCGCCTTGCCCGGCGGAGGTTCGATTGTCATCGATCCCACCGAAGCGCTCGTTGCCATCGACGTCAACAGCGGAAGTTTTCGCGGTGGCGCGGACTCGGCTGACGAGAACGCATTCAAACTGAACTGCGTCGCAGCAAAAGAGATTGCGCGTCAACTGCGACTTCGCGATTTGGGCGGCGTGATCGTCAATGACTTCATCGACATGCGCCGCGAAACACACCGCCGAAAGCTTGAACGCGTGCTCCGCGATGCAATGGCGAAAGATCGAGCCCGCACAAAAATCTTACGAACCAGTCCATTTGGGCTGATCGAAATGACGCGGCAACGCATTCGCACCAGCCTCAAGCGAAGCATCTATAGCGACTGCCCGTGCTGCGAAGGCCGTGGGCTTGTGAAGACGGCGGAGAGCATGTCGATCGAAGTCGTTCGAATGCTTGCCCTGGCCTGTCGTAATCCGCATATCATTCGCGTCACGGTTCGCGTCAACGTCGAAGTCGCCTCGTTCCTTAACAATAAAAAACGACGCGAAGTCACGCTAATGGAAGACACCGGAGAGATGACAGTCCAGATTCTCGGTAGCGAAAGCCTCTATCCCGAAGCCCTAGAACTTGATTGCCGCGATAAGCAAGGCGAGCGAGTTGAGATCGATAGTTAGCATGTGATCGAAGCATTAGCTAAACAACTCACCACCGCGCTCGCGTCGCTACCGACACCGCGCGAGCTGGCCCAGCACAGGCAGGCCCAGCACAGGCAGGCCAAATCCTTTGCTCCGGCGCTTGCCTACGGGCGTCATCGTGGACCAGCGCACGACAAATCTCGCCGCGCCGCAGTCGCCATCGCGATACTACAGCGCGACGATGGCTCCATCTTCGTTCCGCTGACCATGCGTCCCCAAAGCCTGCGTCATCATGGCGGACAGGTATCGCTACCAGGTGGAAAAATGGAGGACGGTGAATCTGCTTTGCAAGCTGCGTTACGTGAGTTCGAAGAAGAGCTGGGCTTGCCGCTTCCTCACGTAACCTACTGCGGACGTCTTCCACCGCTTTACGTTTACGGCAGCGACAACCTTGTCAGTCCCATCGTGCTGGTCGGTAAAGCGCCAGTGATTCCGTGGCAACCGGACCTATTTGAAGTCGATCGAGTTATCGAACTTCCTTTAGAGCAATTGCTAATTAAGCAACCTGCCGTTGGCCTATTACGCAATCGACGCCTTATTAACGCGGGTGAAACCGTAGGTGAGTTCAAATTCAATGCCCCCGCGATTCGTTATGAAGGCCATCGTGTATGGGGCGCTACCGCGATCTTGCTGGGCGAGCTGAGCGACCTGTTCAAGCAGTTTCGATGATTAGTTTTTTCCGATAGCGCGTCGCAGTAGGTTGTGCGTGATTCGTTGCACCCGTTCATCTGGCCCATGCGGACGAGACCAGTGCGACCATGGCAACATGTGACCTGGCGGAGTCGACAGGCCTTGTGACCAAAAGATGGTGGCTGCGTTAAAGACAAAGTTATTCTTTGGGCCGGGATAGATCGTGGCCGCCCATTGTTGAGGTTGCTGGCCACCGACCCAAGCCGTGCCTTCGCCCACGATTTCCAATCCAGGAATTTCGGTCGCGGGTTGACCGTGGTACTCCCAGCCAACCAAGCCTGGGATAAACTCGCCTTTCTTCATTCCCGTGCCAGCAAAGATCCAATGATTAGGATTCTCGCAAACCCAATCGCCACCGCCGTTGACGGGCTCAACATTTCGAGCTCCCATCAGCAAGCCCTCATCGGGCCCGTGTTCTGGATAGGGACCGTGAATCTTCTGGCGGTCTTTGGCGTAATCATTTTCGCCTCCATAGGGTCCACCACGAAAGATGATTCGATTGGGAATTCCGCTGCTGCTCGCACGCATAGGCGTAACCCAACAAACCGAGTTGCCCGCTAGAAACAGCAAATTAACTCCCGCGTCACGCATATTTTCGACGGCGCGAAATTGGCGAATGTCCCAATACTCGTCGTGACCAACGCTGAGAAATGCCTTGCATCGAACCCCTCGATCCGGCGCAAGCATGTCGCTGTTTGAGCAGTAGCTGACATCGTAGCCGTGTTGCTCCAGCCAATATGCCAATGGAAATTCGAACGGCAAGAACTCGCCTGCACCCATTGTGAGCGGATCGTTGACAATGGCCTGATGCTGTGCCTCGCGACCATAGGGCCGATCGAAACTAACGTCCGCCCAGGGGCCCTGATTGCCTTTCGGGTGCGTGTAAATTGAGTAGTTGTTGGGCCACTGATTGTAGGCTTGCCAAGTATTATCACTGCACTGAAACAGGATATCGGCGGGACGTTCATCACGAACAATGAAAACCACATAGCTTTGCCAGTACGATTCGGTTGCTGATTCTGGCAAGGTTGTCATACGACCGAGATAAACACCGCTGAGCCAATCACTGGGAACTTGCAGATGAACGGCAACGTCCCACTTGCATTCATGAATGTTTTTTTCGCCTGGTTCTGGCGTTGGCTGTGTACTGCAAGCAACGGGTTCAAGCTCAAGGACTTTTCGTGCACCGCGTCCACCGTAATAGCCGAGCCTAAAGAACTCGATACGTACCTTTCGAGCTGGGTTGGCTGAGATCATGATATCGATCGCTTCACCGGCAAGCACGCTTTGCCTTGAGCAATACCCTTCGACCCACGGCGATCGAAACTGGCCATCGTCGGCGCGCACGCGAGTCAATTGCCAATCAAGAGACCCAGGTTTCGCATTCTCGATTTGAATCCGATCGGACTTTGCTGGTGCAGCAACAGCGTTGATGCTTTCGACTTGGGACGCCACAGCCGCTGAACCGGCTAACGCCATGAATCGTCTTCTTTTCATTTCTATAATCCCTGGTGGTTATGGACATTGATACACCGTTAGGTTTTGTGGTGTTTGAATTTGGGATGGGCAGAGCTTTAAGACAGTGCGTTCCAAGGCGGGAGCTTTGGCACGAGGACTTTTGTCGTGGTGTGCACCGCGAAGTGCGTTAAAATGGAGTCGAAATGGATGGTGCTGTCAACAGAATTGCCGCTTATACTGTAACTCGATATCAGTTATCGCCGCGTTTGATGTTATCTGGTGCAAACTTTGCGTAGGCTAGGCTTCCAGCCTTTTTATACCCCACAATTTTCTCTTATACCCCTGCCAGCTTGCCGCGTGGAATTAAGTAGCGGAACGGCGCGAGCCGTCCGGTGCCGTTTCGAAAAACCCGGCGAAAAACCGGGCGGCTCGCGCCTCACCGCTAACAAAATGCTTCGCATTTTCGTTCCCAGGCAAGCTGCGTGGTGGCCGAAGGTCCTTTTGAAGTTGTGGGGTATGAAAAGGCTGGAAGCCTATCCCACTCCAAAAACCGAACAGTTATTGCTCGCTCGATCCTTAGCTTAGCTGTCAGAGTTCTGAGCAAGATACAAATCAATCGCAGCACGTAGCTCTGCGACTTCAGACTTCAGGATTCCGTATAGTCGAGGCGCTTCGTGAAGATTTCCGTCCTTACTAGATTGTTCCAATTCGAAGGCAACCTCACTAACTCTTGCTGCGGAAAATAGCTTCGCCGAACCTTTTATGGTGTGTGAAGCGCGACGAATTTCCTTCACATCACCGCGAGAGATGGCATCGCCGAGCGTAGACAATATCTGATCGCATTCAATGTTGAAGACAGCGCACAGTCGCTTCAGGCCTGAAGCACCTCCTGGAATTCGCTTGGTCGCCTCTTCTAGGTTGACAACATCGCTCGATGGAATGTGCTTCTTCGGCGAAAATGACGCGTCTGAACCCGTAGGCACCCCATTTTCGACAGTCGAGGACTCGATTGGCGGACTACTGGATAGCGTCTGATCGTTCGATGCGAACTGCGCAATCGTCTGGTACAGAACTTCTGGCTGCATGGGCTTCGCGAGAAAGGCGTTCATTCCTGATTGAAGACATTGACGCGAATCTTCGGGCATTGCGGCAGCGGTGATTGCGATGATCGGGATCGGCTTGCGCCCTGTCAACAATTCTCGCCGCCGAATTTCAATGGTCGCTTGCAGTCCGTCCACATCGGGCATGTGCATGTCCATTAGGATCAAGTCAAACTCATCCGTCTCCCAGCACTGAATTGCCGCCCGACCGTCAACCGCAATGGTGACTTGATGGCCGCCCGCTTCCAATAGTCCTTTGGCCACAATCCGATTGGCTAGCCCATCCTCGGCCAGCAAAACTCGCAAGGATCGGCAAGCAACGATCTTCGATGGTTCCGGTATCGATTCGATGACTTGGCCATCATTCATTACCTGCAATACTGCGTCCAATAGTTCAGATTGAATGACGGGCTTGGTTAAATAACGCGAAACACCAACGCGTTCGCATCGTTCGGAGTCGCCGACACGAGCGGCAGAGGAAAGAATGATAAGCCGCATCTGCGTAACATCGAATTGGCCGCGAATCCACTTGGCAAGTCCAAATCCGTCCATTTCGGGCATCATGCAATCGAGTATCGCAAGGCGATAGCCCTGACCACTCTTTAAGGCACGCGAAATTTCTTGCATTGCTTCTTGGCCGCTGCCAACAAGCACTGGGCTCAGTCCCCAGGCAGCTAATATCTCTTGCAATATCCGTCGATTGGTGGCGTTGTCGTCAACAACAAGCACGTTAAGGCCATTGAGATTGGTAATCGCACCTGTTTGTTCAATGCATTGGTTAGCTGCCACTCCTAAACGAACAGTAAAGAAAAAGGTAGTGCCAACGCCAACGTCACTTTCCAACCAAAGTTTTCCACCCATCAACTGCGCAAGTTGTGAAGAAATCGAAAGCCCCAAGCCGGTGCCGCCGTAACGGCGGGTCGTCGAGCTGTCCGCTTGCGTGAACGCCTCAAGGACCATCGCTTGTTTGCCCTGTGGGATTCCAATTCCAGTATCTCGGACACTGAACCGCAGTTTCAATGTTCGGTCTTCGGTCATTACATCAGGGTCGCGCACGACATTAACAAACACCTCGCCACGCTCGGTGAACTTGATGGCATTGCCGATCAGGTTAATCAACACTTGCCGCAATCGACCGGGATCGCCAATCAGTCGATCGGGAATATCGGGCGCGACGCGGCAAACCAGCTCAAGTCCCTGCTCAGCGGCTCGAAGCGATAGGGTTTGCCCCGTTTTGCCAATGCAATCACGCAGCGAAAACGGAAGCTGTTCGAGCTCCAGCTTGCTGGCTTCGATCTTCGAAAAATCAAGGATATCGTTCAATAACCTCAGCAGCGAATCCGCTGCGTCGCGAATCAAGTCAAGGTAGTCACGCTGATCACGGCTCAACGACGTTCTCGACAGCAGCTCCGACATCCCAATGATAGCGTTCATCGGAGTACGAATCTCATGGCTCATATTTGCCAGAAAATCGCTTTTGGCGCGATTGGCTTTATCGGCAGCGTCGCGAGCGCGAGCGAGTTCGTCTTCGGTTTGCTTCAAGTCAGTGATGTCACGAGAAATCCCGAACGTGCCGATAATGTAACCTGTCTCATCTCGTAATGGCAACTTGGTGCTTGAACACCAAGTGTCTGGGCGATCGGGCCAGGTCTCGCGTTCGACACATGATACCAGAGGTTCACCCGTGCGCATGATTTTGAGCTCGTCTTCACGGGCCAAGAGCGCGTGCTCACCGGTGAAGATGTCGGCATCGGTTAAGCCTGCGACATCGTTGGGGCTGCCCAATCGGAATTTTTCAGCCATTCCAGCGCTGACGCGAATAAAGCGACTATCCCGATCTTTGAAATAGATGCTGTCAGGCATGTTGTCGAGCAGCGATTGCAAAAGCTGGCGTTCGCGATCGCGACTGAGTTCAGCAAGTTTTCTTGCCGTAACGTCCCAAAACAATAACTGGACGCCGCGAATGGTTCCCTGCTCGTCCTTTAAAGCGCACTTGAAACGCTCGATCCAGCGTGGCTTTCCGTCTGGACTTACGGTTTCTTCGACATCTTGGAAAGGCTCTCCTGTCGTCATTACGTGCTCGTCGTCGGCACTAAAGCGGTCTGCAATCGCAGCAGGAAATAGATCCCTGTCATGCTTGCCGATAATCTCACTTAGCACGCACCCGTGGTAGTCTAAGTAAGCTTGGTTTGCAAACAAACGACGCCCGTCCACGCCTTTGATCAAAAGGCAAAATGGCAAGCTGCTGACGAGTGTTTGGTACGTCGCCAGCGAACCGACAAGCTGTTGATCCGTAAGCTGGAGCAATGATGTGCTTGACGGTAATGCTGCCGGATCAAATTCGGGTTTCATGAGGAGGTGCCCAGGGTGAGGTAACCTCTATCTTAACCCGAATATTAAAATATTACTTCGAATAGAAGTTATACAGCGGGCTATTAGCGTCAAAATCTGTGTCTGTTAGCCCAACGTTGATTTTTAAGTCCAGATAGTTGTATTCCTCGATCACTTGCAGCGGGTCGCCTTGCTTCGCTGGCCAATCGTAAGCGATGTACCGAATCGGCAGGTTGTATGCCTCGTCGATAAAGACTTGCGCTTGGTAGAACTCTAGCTCAGGATGGCGATGTGGTTGAGTAACCTCTAAGACGGTACACAGGCGATCTTTGACTTTCGCATTCTTCCGAAATGTACAGGTAACGTCTGGGAACTGGCGCGCCGTCTCGCCTCGCTCAACCAACTTCGAGATTAAGTTTTCAATACCGATCTCAGTAATGGGATAACGTTGGCCGCGCATCGCAAGCATGCCAGTGGGTGGGAGCGGCATCGTTGGCAAGAATCGCCCTTTGAAGCCACCTTCGTGGGCAATGATGTTGCCATCATTTCGTCCCTCCACATAAATCACCTCGCGCCCTTTTACGGATGTGGGCTTCAAGTAGGTGAGATAAACAGACAGTGGTTGGACGATCTGACCATCGGCGATCTTTCGATTTCTGACCTTAATGAAGATGAATTCATGCTCACCAATGACTCCGCCAACGCTTTCTCTTTTGACCAAAGTTGCCGTATAATCGTAAACCTGCGCACGGCAATGCGCCAAACCATCGCGAGCGATCTGCAGCGCCGTTTCAAGCGGCCGACCCGTTGGAATGTTGATAGCACTGGCGACGCGATGAACAGGTTCCGTAAGAGTTGGGCCATCACCAAGGGCCACGTTGGTCAACCAGTGTCTGCTCGTAACCAGTGCAATTCCACCAGTAATAAGCCCGCTAAGAAAGTTTCTGCGTCCCATGAACATGTTAATGGCGTCCTTGCCAGCGATCTGATTGATTGTGCGTTTGAAGTCACATCGCACACACTAGGTTATTGAAAACAGGCGTTTTGACGCCATGCCAATTCTTCGCTTGACTTCCTAGAAGTTGGTTTCCTACAAGCATTTTCTGTATCACGAAACGTCAGTGAGCCCTCATTGCCCACTTCCACTCGGTCGACCCGTGCAGCCACCGCAATTGATCTCCGTAATCCTAACCACCTACAATCAGCCGGAATGGCTGACGAAGGTCCTCAGTGGTTACGCGTCGCAAACATGCGCCAAGTTCGAAATTATCATCGCTGATGATGGTTCGGATGATCGGACCATCGAGGCGATCGAGCGAGTCCGCAACCAGACAGCTTTGAAAATAGTCCACGTCTGGCACGAAGATGATGGCTTTCGGAAGTGCACGATCCTCAATCGAGCGATCACACGCGCTGCGGGAGACTACTTAATGTTTTCGGACGGCGACTGCGTTCCCTGCAAGACGTTCGTTGCAAATCACCACCGATTTGCAAAGCGAGATACGTTTCTGTCTGGTGGCTACTTTAAACTGCCAATGTCGATTAGTCAGCGTTTGACGATTGATGACATCGGTTCTGGATATGCGTTCCAGTGGCGATTTTTACGAAAACTTGGCTTACCTTGGTCAAGGCATTTTTTGCGGTTTCAAAAACAACCCAATGTTGCCGCATTGCTCAACCAGATCACGCCGACGAAGCCAACCTGGAACGGCAACAACAGTTCGGCCTGGAAAGTAGACATTCTGGCCGTCAATGGCTTTGACGAACGAATGAAGTACGGTGGCCTCGACCGCGAATTGGGCGAACGGCTCGAAAACGCTGGCGTTCGCGGCAAGCACGTCCGCTACAACACTTTGGTCCTTCACCTGGACCATCCACGGGGCTATGTCAATCAAGCAGACTGGACTCGAAACGACCAAATTCGGCAATCGGTTAAAGCCGAACGACGCACGTGGACCGACTATGGAATCCGCAAAACAATCGGCGACAGCACCGAAGTGTTGCGACGCGCCGCTTGATACACAGGCAATCAGCACGGCAGCCTACTCACCACGCACGCAAGTCACCACCACATTCTTGAACGCCGGCGTCTTGCTTTGCGGATCAGCCGAGCGTGACACCAAGACGTTTGACTCGGGGTAATACATCATCGCATTACCCGCTCGAATTTTGTCATACCCTCGCGCCAAAATGTTTGGTAACTCACCCGTTGCGCTGCGCACCGTTACTTTCTCATCATGACGTAGGCCCAACCGCCTCAGGTCTTCGGAGTGCATTAAAATCACGTCCCGACGATCTTGATTGCGATACAAGTCCTCTTCTTCATAGACAACCGTATTGAATTGGCCTTCGCTCCGAATGGTCATCATCCGTAACTCCAAATCTCCCGTCCCCGACAGTTCTGGCAACGCATGAACATGCATGATGGCACGACCATCGGGCGTTGGAAATTTCGGCTCATGGATCGTCCGCCCCTCAATGAAAAACTCGGTCTTTGTTTCGTCGATAGTGGCAATCTTCTCAAAGCCTGGCACCACCGCTCCGATCCAGTCGCGAATCGTAGCCGTCTTTCGCATCGCCTCCCAATCGATTCCGTTGACGTGGGCGGCGATCCGTGAGCCGATCTCGGCAATGACCGAAACTTCACTCCGCGGGCCAGGAACTCTCGCTGGCCCGCCATCGCTAAGCCGGACGTAATTGAACATCGACTCCTGTGTCGTCGCTTCGGGTTCTTCGTCTCGAGCCAGTACCGGAAGAATGATAAACTCCTTTGCCAAGCCATGGGCATGTCCGGTATTCAGTGTCGTGCTCAGCGCGACATTCAAATCCAAATTCGCGAGCGCGTGATCAGCAAATTTCGCATCAGGATTCGAACCATAGAGGTTCCCGCCCAAGCAAATTCCAACCTTCATATCCCCTGTCGCCGCGCTCTCGATACAAGCGAGTGTGTCCAGTCCTGGCGTCGTCGGTAATGTAACGCCAAACTTTTCCTGTAGCGATTGGAAGATCGCTTCCTTGAGCTTGGGCGTTGCACCAACGGAACCGATGCCCTGCACGTTGCTGTGACCACGAATCGGCATCAGCCCACAGCCTGGACGCCCCAGCATGCCGCGACACATGGCCAGATTCGCAATCGCTTGGACACCAGCGACGCCAGTGGTGTGGTGCGTGATTCCCATCGTCCATGCGAACACGGTTCGCTTCGACTTGGCATAGATCTTAGCGATCGACTCGATCTCTGCTTGCTCAATTCCTGATTTGCGAACGATGTCACTCCACGACAATCGCTCCACTTCGTTTCTCCAAGCCTCTACTCCTTGGCAATGATCGCGTAGGAAAGTGTCGTCCATCGCGCCTTGCTCGCCAATTGCTTTGGCGATCCCCCACAACAAAGCCAAATCGCCTCCAATGTGTGGCTTGATGTAATCGCTGGCGATCCTAGTTCCTTTCAGCAGCGACCACGGATCGCTCGGGACGCGAAAATTTACTAAGCCCGTTTCTTCAACTGGGTTGATGACTATCACTCGTCCGCCTTTTCGACGAACGTGCATCAAACTGGTCATCAGTCGCGGATGGTTGCTGGCAGGATTTCCGCCGATCAAAAAGACACAATCGGCCTGCTCCAAGTCATCCAAAACAATCGTTGCTGTGCCGCTACCGATGCTTGATTGCAAACCGACGCCACTTGCTTGGTGGCAATAGAAACTACAATTGTTAACGTTGTTGGTGCCATAGACTCGCGCCAGCAACTGCATCAGAAAGCCAGCTTCATTGCTGCTTCGACCGCTGAAGTACCAGAATGTTTCGTCGGCCCGAACCGCCAATAATTTCTTCGCGATCCGTTCATAGGCCTCGACCCAGGTGATCGGTCGAAAATGGGTTTGACCTTGTTCGTAAAGCACAGGCTGGATCAGGCGACCAGAGTGCTCCAGTTCGCGTGGCGTCATTTGACCTAGTTTTTCAACCGAGTTTTCGGCCCAAAAATTCGGCGAAATTCCGGGCTGCATGTCTGCAACCATCGCTTGCAGGCTTTTCTTGCACAGTTCCGGAAACGAGCCTTGCTCGTTGGTCATGCCCCCTTTTTGACCGCCCATTCCGAGCGCGCATGTTTTGCACGCGTTCTTGGATCGCATCGCCTTGTAAAGTTTCCAAACGCCACCGGCCTCACGCGCTTTTTTCCACGTGTACCAAATCGCTCGAAAACCGCCGCCGCTGCCAACTTTCATGATTCTTGCCACGTACGTTGCCGCTAAATCGATGGAGCCTGACCGTGCCGCAATGACGGTTCGCCAGGGCTGTTAAAAATTTGCTGAGCTGTTAAAAATTCGCTTTTGCGATCATTTTGCGTGGGCGCAAGTTTGGCTCATTAAGTACGCTTTGCAACTTGCACTCTAAACCGCGAAGCGGTAGCAGTCGATAGCCACGGACAAACGTCAGTAGTTAGCCACGTGCGACGCGAAAAATTCAAAAAATCTTGCTAGCGGCTGATTGTAGCCGGTGGTGAGGGGTGGTAGAAGTACTTTGGCCCCGGCATGGATGCTTGGTTGAAACCAGCTCTTCTCATACAACCGGTGGATCAGTTCATGCGTCTGCCAAGCTTTTTGCGTCGCGGTGAGAATCGGACTAAAAAGCGTCGCGATCTTGAACGACGGATTTCTCTGGAACGTCTCGAACTGCGCCAAATGCTGAGCGCTAATAACCAAACAACCACCGTGAGTTGGGGAAATGGGGGGGGGTATTGCGCGGAGTGATGGTCAGACGCATTATTTCTCAGCCAGCGAATTGGGCTACCACGATGCGGACGGTGACTCGCTCGACCACATCACCATCTTGTCGCTGCCAACTCAAGGTTCGCTGTCACTCTACAGCTACTATCCCGTGTCCAGTGGCCAAGCTATCGACTCGTATGCACTCAACTCCGGCTACTTGGTTTACAACCCCGATTCAAATGCACCCGCGTAGGAACGTCAGTAGAACGTCAGGAAGGAACGTTAGGAAGGAACGTCAGGAAGAGAACGTCAGGGACATAGGCATTTGCTGGGTGTTGACAGTGCAGGTTGTAGTGGCAAGGATAAGGAACGTCAGGGACATAGGCATTTGCTGGGTGTTGACAGTGCAGGTTGTAGTGGCAATGATGGTCGCAATGAGTTTTTCAGTGCCGTTTTCTGAGAGGTCCAAACATGGTTCGGCTAGCGCGTGCGGAAGTTTTCGATCCCCATGAAGTTACGATTGCCCATGTCTACAACCGCACCGTACGGCGCTGTTTCCTGCTCGGTGACGACCCGATCTCTGGTAAG
>JAYVSE010000208.1:0-34503 GCA_043775635.1 Planctomycetaceae bacterium
TGCCCTGCGGATCGTTGGGTTTTTCGCTAATAATCCATTCTCAATCACCGCCGCACCCGACGTACGCACGCTCGATTGCCGAAGGCAATCGAGCGTGCGTACGTCGGAGAGACGCAGTGAAGCTATTCAGGGTAGGGCCAAAGCCGAATCATCCGCTGGGCAAGCCAGCGGGATTCACTTGCGGGGTACTCGTAATCAGCCCTTGGCGGTACTCGTACTCGATAAGCACTGCAATCTCGAGTATGGTTCGGCTAGGCCGATTTGCGTGTACGTCTCGTTTTCGCCGCATCTGCGATCCAGCGCTCGACCTGAAAACTTTCGGCGGGCGATGCCCCACGCAGTGAACGACGTCCGTCGGATGTCATCGCGTACCGATTCATCATCGCGACCAACGTTTTTGCATCAGCCGCAGCAAGTGCTTCGGCGGTCCGGCAATTGACGCCAATGAGCATTTGTACATCGCGTGAAAGCAAGCCGGGAACTTGGCACATCAAATTTGTTTGGGCTTGCCAATCTTCAATGACATGAGCGGTAATCCATGTCTTGTCAATTCGGCGCGCAATCGCCGCCGCAGGTGCATCGAGGAAGTCGCCAACGGTGAATATCTTGATCGCTGCAAATGCGGTCGCTGTCTTAGTACCGATGGATGGTGCGCGCGACAGTTCATCACTCCTGTCCAAGCAATCTTTTTCCGTCGTGTTTGAATCGGCGACTTTGCTAACTCGGGCGTTCGTGGGAAATGGGATGCTGACGAGTGGTGCATCGTCGGTGGCCGGATCTGCGGCGACAATTGGCTTCACTTGAGTTGTATCGACCGGTTGGGCTACGGCGGGCTCTGCAGGTGCTGCGGCCGCTGCGGGTGCACCGGCGGCGATTGAATCGAGCGTGCTGGCCGGGACTGCGGTTGGAGGTTGCGAAATGATTTGTGCGGCACCTGGCGTTGATTTTGCCACGGCAATTTCGCGATGCCGGATGCTCCAAGCCGCTTCGCGTTCGCGAACCTGCATCACACGCTGCTTAACATAAACTTCGTCTGGAATGTTCTTTTTGACTTCGCCGGTCTCGCGATACTCTGCCACCAACGCGGCAATAGCAACTCGCTCTTGACAGTCCGCAATTCGACGCAACCACAATTGTTCCGGGACTTGCAGTCCAGCCAACAAGGCTGGCATTGTAAGGCCCACGCTGGGCAGCGTCACACCGCAGCGTGTTTCAGCTTCGCTGGCGGCTCGCTCGACGATTCTCGCTAATCCAGTTAGCGCTAGACCAAACAGTTCCGCGAACGTTTGCAACGACTCTTGATCCAATCCCGCCGCCGGGTTTGCTGTGCCCAGATCAACATTGTAGGACTCAACGAGCCGCTTGTAGCTACGATTGGCAAACCTTGCACCTTTTAAGATCGCCTCGCCCAGCCAACCATCGCCTTCGCCGAGTTGAAACACAAGTCGCAAGTTGTCTTCTGTCCAGAGCTTTAAGATGCGGTCATAAGACTTACAAATACTCCATTCCATCGGACGATGAACCAGGGTTTCTCGCTCGGACTGGGCCGTGTGCAGCGGCATCAGTGGATCCGTGAAATAGTGTGAAAGCACACCCATGGCATACGCAGCGTCTTCCCAGCGCCCAGCCACCAGATGTCCCATCAAGCGATCGTACCACTCCATTGCCAGCCGAGTCGCGCCACCGAAATAACCGTCGTTTACGTGAATCACATGGTTCTGAAAATCACGAAATCGAACATCAGGGTCTTTCGCACCTGTAAGGTATTTCTCGTGATGCTTGAGCAACAGGCCACGCAGGCGAATTCCCGCGTCGGTCTGCACTAAGCGGAGCGAGTCGATTGCAAAAAAATGATGCGTACTGCGACAGTGCGCTGCGCGCAGGATGCTCATTAGTGGTGACATAACCGCTCTCTCAATATTCTAAAATCTCATGGCTAGGCCGCGCGGCGACTGGGTTCGCTGGCTACGTCAACGCCGTACACGCGAGCTTGTCGGGCAAGTTGTTTGCGGAAAATCTCTTCGCCGCCGGGAATGTCGAAAACAGACCGAAAACGTGCCTCAAAATGCTCGAACGGCAACGGTCGAAATGGCGTATGCCCTTCCGGAGGCGTTTGCGAACCGTACAACGCACCGATTCTGCACTTGTGATCGCGTTTCGCAATCTCAAGGTAAACGGCATACAAATCATGAGCCGTACCAGCCAACGGGGAAATCGAGCCGATTGGTGGGCCGAACGGTGGGCCGAACGGTGTCGAGAAATTTGCTGTCATGGCAAAATGCATCCTTGCCTGCCGAGTAATTTTTAATCCGACCAAGTTTTGCGAATCCTGCATCGCAAATGGATGCGTCGCCGATCAACGCAATGTCGTCAAGAATTCTCATTCGACGCAAGAGCGACTGCACCGTGAATTTCAAATGCGTTTTAGGCAGACGAACGTGCTCGAAATAAATCGCCCCACTCCTTGGGCAAGCGGCGAACTCTACCGTTGCGATCGATGCAGGCAATGGTCGAGTCTGCTTCCACAATCACTTCGCCATCGCGCTCGATGACATATTGGTGCCGAATACGCACGCCTCGCACTTCGACAACGGTGGTCGTGATCTTCAAAACATCATCGAACTGTGCGGCTGAGCGATAACGACAATTCATTTCGCTGACCACCAACATCAATCCCGAATTCTCGAATTCGCGATAGCAAAGACCTCGCGAACGAAGCATCTCAACGCGGCTTTGCTCCAAATAGTTGAGATAATTGGCGTGATGAACCCGTCGTTGGCCGTCGGTTTCGTGATAAGCGACGCGAACCAGCATCGTGTAACTCACCGGCAATTCCGAACAGGCAGGAATCACATTGGCGTTTTTTGGGCTGTTACCAGCGTTTTCCTCAATATTCATCGCGTTTTCCTATACTGATCGAATTGACCCGGTCCAAAGTAAACGCCTAAACTTGCTGCCTGGATTGAACTTCGACAAGATGCAGTCGCTTCCCGCAGCAAATAGTCCGCATCACGCCAGCGCCAGATGAGACAACCATGAGCTTTGAAGAAGGAGCCGGAACAAGTTTCCAAACGCTCCGAGGCCGAAATTTCCCGGCAATTCGACAATTTACAATATTCCTAGAGAACCGGGTGGGGCAGTTACTCGAAGTCCTGCGCCGATTTGAAGGCACCGGAATCCGAATTGTCGCACTCTCGATCAATGATGCCGCCGAATGTGCATTTGTTCGATTTGTGGTCAGCGACTACGAACGGGGCCGCGAAATACTGGAACGCGCAGGGCTAGCCATCATCGAAACCGATTTGGTCGGCGTCGAATTGCCCGAAGGTCCTCAACCGCTGCTCCGGATCTGCACCGCGTTGCTGCAAGCGGAACTCAATATTCAGCAAGCTTACCCGCTGATGGCTCATCCTCTTGGCCGTCCAGCGATCGCAATCATGGTCGAGAACATTGAATTCGCAATGGAAACTTTGACCAGCAAGGGCTTCCGGCTGATCACCGAAGGTGACCTGGAAGGTGACGATCAACCAAGCAGTTAGGGTTGGCCCTACCAAGCGATGCTTCCCCGCAAGTGAATCCCGCTGGCTTGCCCAGCGGGATTTTCGGCCGAGCTGCCGCGCTCTCGTAGTAGGGCCAGAACCGAACGATCCGCTGGGCGAGTCAGCGGGATTTATTTAAACTCGCACGATCGTCACCCGAGCGTCCTCGGTCTCTGACGATCCGCCGCTGGGCAGGATGTCATTGACGATGTCGATTGCGAGTGTTTCGCGGGCAATCATTTCGCGATTCTCGTCGATCGCTCTCGCAACTTCATCGGAATTCGGCACAATGCCAACGTGAATTCGGTCGGTGTAATCGCATTGGATCTCCTTACGAAGATTTTGAATCGCTCGAATCAAATCCTTGGCGATGCCTTTACCGATCAACTCCTCGGTCAGTTCCGTGGATAACACGACGACACAGCCCGTTCCTTGTGCCGCTGCCCAACCTTCACGCGGTTCCAATCGCACTTCGACATCTTCATTATCTAGCACAACATCACCACCTTCGAAGGCCAGCGAAATCTTGCCATCCGATTTCAACATCGCGAGCAATTTCCCGCCATCGGCCTTGGCAAGCGCAGCCTTGATCGCTGGTAAGTTCTTGCCAACACGCGGACCGAGTCGCTTGAAATTCGGCACCACTTCATAGCGAACGTACTGGTCACCTGTCGTCGTATAGTCAACCTGCAACACGTTAAGCTCGTCGCTGACGAGCGCGTCGTGACTGCGCAGCCACTCAATGGCCTGCTCATCGGAAAGCACGACCTCGACTCGGGACAATGGTTGTCGGACCTTCAAGTTCGCTTCGGCTCGCGCCGCACGTCCCAGCGACGCGATCTCTCTCAACAACCGCATATTGTCGCTTAAAGTCAAATCGATGAACGTTGGATTGGCGACGGGATAATCGCATAAATGAACGCTCTCAAGCACGCCGCTGCTGTTGCCAACTGCAAACGGCTCTCGCAATTTTTGCCACAACGTTTCCGCGAGGAATGGTGTAAACGGTGCGATTAACTTCGAGATTCCGATCAGCGATTCGTACAATGTCCAGAATGCATCCAACTTATCGGGATCATTCTTGTCACTTGACCAGAACCGATCGCGACTTCGTCTGACGTACCAATTGCTCAGCGAATCAACGAGCGACGTGATCGCGGTTGCGGCGTTGTAATTGTCAAGTTTATCCATCCGTTCCGTAACCAATTCAATCGCGCGATGAAGCTCGCCAGTCATCCACCGGTCGATCTCACTACGTTCGGCGACAGGCCGATATCCATCGGCGGTCACGAACGCAGTTGATTCTAACTGCGAGCAGGGACCAGCACCCCGCGTTGGATCGAAACCATCGATCTCGGCGTAAATGGTGAAGAAGCTGAAAACATTCCATAGCCGGAGCAGGAACTCTGGTATCGATTCACGAATGGATTGTTCGCGGTATCGAATGGCTGTCCAAGGTGGCTGCCCACTAAAGAAGAACCAGCGCAGCGCATCGGCACCATATTTCTCAAAAATTTCCGTTGGCTCGCGATAGTTTCGTAAGCTCTTGGACATCTTCTGTCCATCTTCACCAAGCATCAGCCCGAGCACGATACAATTGCGAAACGGATGCGGCCCTGACTCAACCGGCGGAACATGCATCGCCGCTGCAAGCTCCGGTGATGCCATTTGTTCAGCGATCGCCTGCTGGGAAAATAACAGTGTGCTGATTGCCAGTTGACTGTAAAACCAACCGCGCGTTTGATCGATCGCTTCGCTGATAAAATCTGCTGGGAATTGATCGCGAAACAAGGCATCGTTCTGATGCGGCCAGCCGACCTGTGCAAACGGCATCGCACCGCTGTCGTACCAGCAATCGATGACCTCTGTGACACGTTTCATCCTTGCACCTGGGGCGAAGGGCGAATCGTACGTCACCGCATCGATATAGGGCTTGTGAACGCGAAGGTGATCGACCAGTTCAGGATTCGCTTGCTTGGCACTGAGCCAGACTTCTGTGCCCGATATGCCTGGCTTGGCGAGTAGTTCGTCATAACTTGCCACCGCTTCGGCTTGCTTTGTCTGTTCGCAAACCCAAATCGGCAGCGGAGTGCCCCAAAAGCGTTCTCGCGATAGTGCCCAATCAACATTTGATCGCAAAAAATTCCCGAACCGACCGTCGCGAATATGGTCGGGTTGCCAATTAATTTGTGCGTTGTTTTCCAGCATTGCCTCACGAAACTGGGTCGTTCGAATGAACCAGCTTTTCCGTGGGTACTGAATCAATGGATCTTGGGCTGCGCGCCAACAAAATGGGTACGAGTGTAAATACTGTTCTTGGTGGAGCAACCGATTCGACTCTTTGAGCGCTCGGATCAACGGCTTGTCCGCATCTTTGACCCATACGCCGACCATGTCCGGAACGGCCTCGGTAAATTTTCCATCGGGACCGACGGCGCAAAACAGCTCTAACGCCTCAGGGTTTTGAAACAATGCTCGCTGTTGTCCGAGTACGTCAAAGTCAGCCTCACCGAACGCCGGGGCCATGTGAACAAGTCCCGAACCGCTGTCTGTTGTTACCATCGAAGCTGCGACGACACGAAAATACTTATGGCTCACATCGCCCGATAAAAGCTGGTCGCATTCTTCCGAAAGTTTTAAATACGTATCAAAGGGTGGCGTATAACGAAGGCCGACCAAGGCGGACCCAGGCATCGTCTCGACAAGTTTGAACTCACGCTTCGACTTCTGGGCTATGGTCTCTACCAATGCGCTAGCGATCACAAACTCTTCGTTTGATTGCGAATCGTTAACGATCGAGTACTCAAGATCCAGATTCACGGCTGCGAACTGGTTGCTCGGCAACGTCCATGGAGTGGTCGTCCAAACGATCAAGCTTCGATTGATATGCCCAACCAACGGAAACCGCACATACACACTAGGATCAGCCACATCGCGGTAGCCTTCGCCGACTTCACCGGATGACAATGCGGTTCCGCCTTGTGCCCACCACCAAACGATCTTGTGGCCTTGATACAACAAGCTGCGATCGAACAAATTCTTGAGGCTCCACCAAACGCTTTCGATGTAGCTTTGGTGATAAGTGACATAAGCCGCATCCAAGTCAACCCAAAACCCTAAGCGACGAGTCAGCGTTCGCCACGATTGCATGTAGCGCCAGACGCTGCGTTCACACGTCTGAATGAACGCTTCGATGCCAAATGCTTCGATCTCTGCCTTGCTGTGAATGCCGAGCTCTTTGCCGACTTCGACTTCGACCGGTAAACCGTGCGTGTCCCAGCCTGCTCGTCGTTCACACCGATAACCACGCATCGTCTTGTAACGTGGAAACACATCCTTGATGGACCGGGTTAAGCAATGCCCAGGATGCGGCATCCCATTCGCTGTTGGCGGCCCTTCGTAAAACACGAAAGACTTTGCACCGGCTCGTCCGTCGAGCGACCTGCGATAGATATTAGCGTCATCCCAAAACCGCAGCACCTCCTCTTCCATTGCTGGGAAATTCGGATGGTTACTAGCGGCTTGAAACGCGGCGGCAGATTTCGTCATGAGATTCAGGGGAAGCAAGGAAGACATGGGGTGACTCTGATCCTTCGGTCACTCAAGCCGACAGCGTCACTCTTTCTCATCAATATCGAGACCTGGATCAAGCTCTACATCCACGTCGACGTTAACATCCAAGGTGTCAATGTCCTCGATGTCTTCGATGTGCACGACAACACCACTAAGGCCAAATTCGGCACTGATTTCGTCTTCGATCTCGATTTCATAATCATCATCGAGCTCCTCCTCGAAGTCGTCATCGAAGTCGTCGTCAAAATCGTCATCGTCGATATCGTCGAAGTCATCAAACTCGTCGTCATCTCCCTCCTGCGGTCCAGGTTCGGTGCCGCCAACCTCCTCGTCGTCCTCGAAGCCGGATAACTCCGCTTGAACGACACTGCCAACCAAAATCGGAGCAACGGCACCGGTACCGACACCAATCAATGGCACTTGTTCGCCAATTTTGTCGTCAGCATCAGCATCCGCTACGAATTCCATTTCAGATTCCATTTCCGATTGCCACGAGCGGATCGTTTCCGGATCGATCGGGTCCAGCGGCATTCCGCAAGGACCAATTTCGACCATTGCAATCGCCTCCTGATCCCGCGACAGCGGTGGTAGCTTCGGAAACAGTGGGATTGGCAATGTCGGCGACACTTGGCTCATGGCAATTCAGGCAGTCGAGTAGCGAAGTCGGGACGGGCGGACAAAACGAAGCTGCCCGATCCGCCAATGGTCAACAAAGAATAGTCGAAAGTCGCGAAATAGTGCAGCCTAGTGCTATGGCCAAGATTAAATTTAGGGTTTCGATGTAAAGCAATGGTCCCAAATGCTCGGAAAACAATGGGGACAATTGTTCTACACTGAATTGCAAAGATGCTGGCATTTACACAATTATCCTGATTGAATAAATCCCGCTGGCTTGCCCAGCGGATCGTTCGGTTCTGGCCCTACGCGAGCGCGCCAGATCGCCCGAAACTTCCGCTGGGCGAGCCAGCGGGATTCTTTGCGGAGAAACATCGCTTGGTAGGGCCAAAGCCGAAACTTCCGCTGGGCGAGCCAGCGGGATTCTATCCCCGTCGGACCGCGATCACAACCAAATGACACTGAAGAATCAGTCCCACCACCACTGACCTTCGGACAGTTTGGTCGGAGCGACGGACTGCTTGAGTTCAGCGGTCTTACCATCGGTTTCCGTGGTGAGCCGCTCAGAGGTCAGCGCTTGGCGTGGCTGCACATTAACGCCGCCGCCTAGCGGTGTCATCAAGGTGTTGCCTTTCCAAATCGCATTGACAGCGGTTTCAACTTGTTGTGGTGAACCGTGTGTCTCAACGGCGAACTTCGATTCATCGCCAAACGTAGCCATTCCCCAATCTGCTTGGCCGTAAAAATCCATCTGCTGGATGTATGCAGCGGCAATCGCGGTATCGATCATGTTTCGCATTTCCGCGTAAACCGGAACGCGGTCCGCAATCATTGCGTATTTCTTCGTGAAATCCAGGCAAAACGCAGCGCTGGCGCGATTGGTTTTGCCGGACACTACACGTTGGCCGCCAGCGGCGACTCGCTCATTTTCGCCAACAAGCTCGACACCGCGATCATTGAGTTTCATCGCCAAGCCATCTTCGCTGACCGCGACGCCGTCGTAGTTCGGTACAAAGAACCATCGTTCCATCGCGTTTGAGGCAACTTGCGAAGGGTTGGCTCGCTCAACATAGCTGGTGAATGCAAGCGGAAGTTTTTCTAGCCCGATGCCGATCAACTTCATCCGATAGTCAGCCTCGACAAGCACTCGGGCAAAGTTGGTTGTTCGCGGAATGCCTTTGATGGAAACGGTTTGCAGTCCGAGGTTTTCCTTAAGGGACATCGCTAACTGTTGAGCGTCGTCGGGTCGCAAATTACCACGAACGGCAGCTAAGAACTGCTGCATTCGCTGCAAGCCCTCGGGCGTCGGATCGATTGAGACACTGATCACGCTGGTTGGTTTTTGATTTGGCGCGAACGCGCGTAATGCGGTCACCATATCTTCCAACATGACCACTGGCTTGCCAGATTGCGTCCCCACAAAGCGGCCTGCAGGATCAGCCACGACGCCTTCCGCAGGCCCGGCAATCACAATGTCGTTGGTTTCTGGATAGAAAAAGACGTATTCGACGCGGGTTAAGCCTGCCATCGACAACATTTCGGCATCGACCGCGCCGCCCGCATCGATTGCTTTGGCGACCGCAGTTTCCAGGCGATTGAGCGACACTTTTCGCAATTTCGATGGCGCAATTGCTTCCGCTTTTTCGATTTGCCGCGCTGCCAAAAGACGTTCCTGAGCCAAACGCGGATCGAACTGCTTCACGCGAAGCACGCCGGTTGCATCGACTTCCACACCTGCGATTGGATTCCCAAAGTTGTTAGTCTGGGCACCGCCGCCGCCATTGTTTGCTCGTGCTAATGGGGCAATCGCCAGCGTGATGGCTGCGAACCAAAGAAGAGCCAATCGAATAGGGAAATTCATTGCCGGATACTCAGCTTGCCGAAATCGACGTGGGAAAAGTGGCGGCTTGAAACGATCCGCCAAGTTCTTCCAGGATAGTCACGGAACCCGCGAAGATCAATAATTTGCCCTGACCCGAGAGGAAATAATCAAACTCCAAGCCGGTTTTGACGACGTTTTCATGTCAAACCTAAAGCGATCGTCGATATAGTCGTCACCCCAAAACCAGGATTCAAGGCGAATCGACAACTCTTTGCCCCTGAAATCGCCGCCCTGGCACTATGCTTTTGGGTCATGCGATACCCTTACAGCCCACCGCATCCCACGTATTTTGTCCTTCCGTTTCACTTTCCCCGATCTCATGTCGTCAAAACGCAAGCAGCGGCGAAATCGCGGATCACTGAAATCCGGGACACCAGAACCTGAAAACAATGCGGCTAGAAATGTATACCTCGATAGCCTCCGTGGCTTGGCCATTGTGCTGATGGTTGTCGACCACGTGGCAGGAATACTGCTGTCGATCCCCATCGACTATTCGACGATCAGACTCGGAACTCGGCTTAGCATGCCGTTATTCGCGATCCTGATGGGATACTTTTTCAATGCCAAAGGGGTTGCTTTGAACTCACCCTGGCGCGAACGATTCCAAATCCAACGGTTGTTGCAGATCCTGGTCGCCGCAACTGCGACAAGCAGCCTGTACTTTTCCTACTTCGGTAAGCTCGACATCCTCGCATCGCTGGCGATCTGTTATTTCTGCTTTTTGATACTTCGAAGTAAGTTTGTGTTGCTTGTCGTCGCGTTACTGCTCTACCGCGTTGATGTGACAAGTCAAATCCTCGACTTTCCGCTATCGATTGTGATCAGCCTTGTTGCTCAAGGCATGCTATTGCGAAAGATGGGTCTGGTACCCGCCGCCGCGTCGGCGATCGTATTGACGTTGATCGGTTTGGGTATCGTAGAAAAGCCCTCGCTGCTGGTGCTGCTATTTGTTCTCCCCGCGACGCTGCTTGTCGGATTGGCAGGCCAAAACAAAGGGTTGTCGCATCCCTGGTTGAGCTTCCTTGGTCGCTATCCGTTGACCGTTTATGTGGTGCAGTACGTTGTTATTTTTGGCATTGCAAAATGCCTATCTGTTTTTTCGTCTTGACCCCTCAGTTCGATAAATAACTATCGTCTCTTCGTGCCCTGCGAGACCTGTGGTTTTGAAATTTGCAATCGGTAGCAGCCTGTACCGAGCAGATCGTCCAATCGGCCTCGCATTTCGGCATCGACGCGAACTTGAAACTTGCCACTTTTGATATGGACCACTTCGCCCGAATCGATCCGTAGTGACAACAACAAGTCTTGGTAGCCAGGATAACCGCGAACGATTTCACGAAGTTTTGTAACCGTCTCATCGTTGTGGGTACTTTGATCCAACTCAATTCGAATCCCACGGGTGTACTTGCTATCGAGCTGATCCAGAGGAATGAGTTCGTTGATGACCAAGTTGATTTCATCACCGCCACCACGGCGATCACAAACCCCGCGAGCTAGCACAACGGCGTCGGGCTGGACGGCACCGCCATGCTCTGCGAAATCTTTGGGCCACATGATGCATCTCACGACACCTTGCATGTCTTCCAAGTCAAAATTCGCATATTTTGAAGGAGTTCCTGGTTTGGGGTTCTTGGTATGTGCGAACTTAATCGAACCGATCATGCCGCCAACAAGCACTTCGGCTCGGTCTTTGACATCGGTCAAAAGATTGGTTGTATGAGAACGAAACGCTGACAATTTCGGCTCATACTCGGCCATCGGATGGCTTGCCAAATAGAAACCAAGCACTTCCTTTTCAGCCAACAGCATTTGTTTGTCAGTCCAAGGCGGGACTTCGGGAAGCGATATCTTTTTCTCTGCCTTGCCGACCTCTGGTTCGTCGTCAAACAAACCAAACAAACTGACTTGGCCACTCTTTCGATCTGCCATTGCAGACGCACCGACTTGCAACGCTTTATCAATCGCTGCAGTCAAGCGTGCACGATCGTAACCAAAGCCATCCATCGCTCCGGCTTTGATCAGCGTTTCGATCGCGGCACGACCACAAGACTGCACATCGACTCGCTCGCAGAATTCGAAGATATCCGTGAACGGACCACCTTTACTACGAGCGACAACAATGGCCTCTGCGGCGGACCCACCGCAACCCTTAATGGCTGACAACGCAAAGATGATTTTTCCTTCTGCGACCGCAAACTCGACGCAGCTCTGATTTACGTCGGGGCTGATCACCGTGATTTGCATGCGAGCACAATCCTCCATGTGCTCTACCAACGCGTCCTTATGTTTGAAATTTCGGCCAGTAATATCGCTTGATAGCAGCGCGGCCATGAACTCGACGGGATAATGCGCTTTCAGATAAGCGGTTTGGTATGCGATCAGCGCATAAGCAGTCGAATGCGACTTATTGAAACCGTAACCAGCAAATTTTTGGATTAGACTCCAAATTTCTTCAGCGTCTTCTTTTTTAAGACCATTAGCTACGGCGCCCTCAATGAACTTTTCACGGTTCAAGTTAATTAGCGACTCTTTCTTTTTGCTGATCGCCTTAATAACCGTATAGGACGACGCCAGTGGAATGCCGCCGAGGCGATTTAGAATTCGCATCACCTGCTCTTGGTAGACCATGACCGAGTTGGTCTCGCCGAGAATGTCCTTAAGCACTGGATGCTTATATTCGGGGTGCTGGCGTCCGTGCTTGATATTGACGTAGTCATCAACCATGCCGCCTTCGAGCGGACCTGGTCGATAAAGCGCATTGGTTGCGATAATGTCCGTGAATTGGTCGGGCTTCATTCGCTGAAGCAAGTCACGAATGCCACCGGACTCAAGTTGAAAGACGCCTTTGGTTTCACCTCGCTGCAACAGTGCGTAGGTCTTTTTATCGTCGAGGGGGAATTTAAGCGGATCGATTGTTTTTCCGGTGGTCTGCTCAATCAGCAAGACGACTTTGCTGAGAATGGTCAGATTGCGGAGGCCCAAGAAGTCCATCTTGAGCAGCCCCGCAGCTTCCACGTCGCCCATCGGCCACTGAGTGATCACGTCCTGTTTGCCGCCCACACGGCAGAGCGGTACATATTCGATCAACGGCTTATCAGCGATCACAACAGCCGCTGCATGGGTGCCGATATTGCGTGCCAAACCTTCGATTCGCATCGCTAGATCGATCAGTTCCCGTACTTCGTGGTCGCTGTCGTACGTTTTCTTGAGGTCAGCGCTTTGTTCCAGCGCCTTTGGCAAAGTGATCTTTAGTTCCTTAGGAATCATCTCCGTGATTTGATTCACCCTTGCCAACGGGATACCCAGTGCTCGTCCGGTATCTTTGATCGCCGCGCGAGCGGCAAGCGTACCAAACGTTCCGATTTGGCAGACGTTGTCGTGACCATACTTTTCTTTTACATACTGTATGATCTCACCACGTCGCTCTTGATCAAAGTCAATGTCGATATCTGGCGGCTCGATACGGCTTTCATCAAGAAATCGCTCGAAGAGCAAGTCATATTGCAATGGACACACATGGGATAAGTACAGCGCATAACAAACAATGGCTCCAACACCGCTTCCTCTCGCGGTCGCCCAAATGCCTTTGCCGCGAGCATGGTTGACGAAGTCCCATACGATCAAAAAGTAGGTCGGAAAACCCAACTTCTCTATCACTCCCAATTCGCGATTGAGACGGGCCATTACTTCTTCGCTAAGGACATCATGAAGCACGCGATTGGCTTGCCCTTCATATCGTTCAAGTAACCCCTTGATACAAAGCTCGCGGAGAAAGTCGATTGGCTTTTTTGATTCCGGACATTCAAAATTGGGGAAATAATATTTCCCTAGCTTCAAGTCAATGTCGACGGAATCTGCGATTTGTTGGGAGCGTGCGACAGCGTCTTCAAGCCCTGGAAACTTGTCGTACATTTGGTCTGGGCTGCGCAAGAAATATTGATTGCCATCCATTCTCATGCGCGAGGTGTCAGTCCGAAATCGACCGGTACTGATACACAACATGATGTCCTGCGCTTCGGCATCGTCTTCATTGACATAATGCGCGTCGCTGGTGGTAACGACGGGAAGTCCCAGACGCTTGGCAATCTCGACGGCACCTTCTAATTGCATGCGTTGGATTTCGACGCCGTTGTTCATGACCTCTATGAAGTAACGATCACCAAACAATTGATGGAACCAACCTGCGACATCGCGGGCTTCCTTCTCAGCCTCCGATGTATCGATTCCCTTCAACACCGCACGGCTAAATTCGCTGCTCACGCATCCCGATAAGCAGATGATGCCTTCACTGTGTGCTTTAAGGATTTCCTTATCGATGCGAGGTTTGTAATAGAAACCTTCAAGGCTTGCGGCTGAGGCGAGCTTGACGAGGTTTTGAAATCCGGTTTTGTTTTGTGCAAGGAGCGTGAGGTGATAGCTCGCCTCCTTGCTGCTTCCGGCATTGCCGCGTTCATGCCTGCTGCCGGGCGCGATGTACGCTTCGTATCCAATGATCGGATTAATCCCGCCGTCTTTCGCCTTGCGATAAAACTCCAACGCCCCATGAAGATTGCCGTGGTCCGTCAAGGCGAGGGCATTCATGCCCTGTTCCTTGCACTTCTTTACTAACCGCCCAATATCACTAGCGCCGTCAAGCAGGCTGTAATGGCTATGGCAGTGCAAATGAACGAACGGACGCGATGGTACCGATGGGACTGACATGGACAGACATTCCATTGCGAAAATAAAGTGGTATTATTTGCTCGGCGATCGCCGAGCTAAGAATTTACCACGCCGCTCAGCGCAGGTCAGTGCGCTGTCCAGCCGGATTAAGAAGTCTGGCAACGGCTCGAGCGGGCTGTTGATTTAGTGAGCCGAACGCGCTAGCGTCGGGCCCTACGGCAGGACGCATACCGTTGCCGGCCCGTTGCCGGCCCGTTGCCGGCCCGTGGCTAGCGCCATCGGCTCACTAAAACGATGGAAACCCACTATAACAACAGGCCGCGAGCCGTCCGGAATCGAGGAACCGGAGAGCTTGCGCTCTTCCGCTACGATTGAAATCGGGAAGTTATTTTTTCGCCACAAACGCAAATTTTGGCCGAACGGCTTTGGTCACGGGTCGGCGATCTGCCGAACGAGCGCACCCAGCCGAGCCTGTACATCCAACATTTGCTGCCAACTTTCCAGCCCAAGTTGCACTTTACCGGCTGAATCATCGATCTTGGCGGCTTCGATCAGGCGGTGCAGGCGAGATTGAAGATATTCAAGGATTTCGCAAAGCTGGGCTGCTTGGCCGGGAGACATGCGATCGGGAAGCACGGGCGGTTCGGTAAGCGTTAGCATCCCCTGGCGCGGCCTGTGGTTGTCTGGCATTCCGCCGCTGAGCTCCATCATTAGCGAGCTGTCTTGGCCAACAAGGTTTTGTGGCATCGTATGTCCTTCGCCGTTGCCCGCCGCCATGGCTGCCATCCGTGCCGCAATTTGGGCTTCCGTACCGACTAGCATCAGCGTTCTGCCAACGGCGATTAAGTCACCATGGCGAAGAATTTTGAGCTGACACTCATCACCGTTGACTTTAGTGCCATTGGTACTGTCGAGGTCCGTCAAAACAAGGCGTTCGTTATCGCGTTGGATTTTAAAATGGCAGCGGCTGACTCGCTCATCATTGAGTTGAATCGAGTTCCCTTCTTCGCGACCAATCGTCAATGGCGGTGTCAGGTCGTGGAAGACCTTCCCGCGATCGGCACCATGAAGAATTTTGACCGTAACGCCGCTCATGCGGAGCTCCGCAACAAAGTCGAGAATAGAGGGGGTTGAGACACCAAAGCTCCGCTCAGTGATCGGCCGTTTCTGGCGGTAACAGGCATGAAATTCTAACCAGCAGAACCAAGTTTAACGAAAAGATTTCGGATGCGACGCTGAACCGCTAACTAACTTCACATATCATACACTTCAAATAATCCGTTTCCGGGCAGGACACCGAAATCGGGTGATCTGGCGAAGCACCACGGCTCTCGAGGATCGAAATGCTCCGGCCGCATCGCCTCGCGACCATACATAGCATATTCAGAAAATCGCTGCGTGACACACGTCCTGAGCAACTACAAGTAACAAGTATTCCGCCGGGGGGTAGCAATTCAACTGCGGAGCTGTTCAGCCGCTGATACGCTCGCAATGCCGAGTCGGTCTGGTGCCGCGACCCAGCAAAACGCGGTGGATCGAGAATGACCGCATCATATTTGTCGCCTGCTTTGACTGCCGCTGCCAAAAAATCGAAACAATCCGCTCGCTCGAAGCTCATCGTTGTGATTCCGTTGCGTGCCGCGTTAGATGCAGCTTGTTCGAGCGCCTTGGAGCTACCGTCGATTCCAAGGACTTTCGCTGCACCGCCAGCCGCCGCCGTCAGTCCAAAACCACCGGCATAGCAGCAGACGTCCAACACGCTTCGCCCCCTCATGTACGCCGCCGCCGCTGCTTGATTCGTTCTCTGGTCCAAATAAGTCCCAGTTTTTTGCCCTTCGAGAAGGTCGACACTGAATAAAAGCCCGTTTTGCCGAAATAGAACCGGGCCGTCCGGTGCTGTCCCCGCAACCCACGCATCGACTTCCGCCATCGATTCGTTGGACGACGTTTTTTCGTCGATCCGCAAACAAATTCCTCGTGGTGAGAGCGCGGATTGGAGATGTTTCAAGATTTCTTCACGGAAAACATTCATTGCCCCGGCGGTGATTTGAACGCTGAGGTAATCCGCGTAACGATCGACAACTAAGCCGCTAAGTCCATCGGATTCGCTGAATACAAGCCGCTCCGCAGCATCTGGGGCCGCTGGGCCGGTGAGTCGCCTTTTGGCGACTGCACCGTCGATTCGCTGAGTAATCAGCTTCAAATCAACCGGCTGTTCGCGATCCCATGAGTACAGCCGCACCCGAAGTCGACTGCCTGGATTGATCAATCCCTGGGCGATCCAAGCTCCGTCAGGGCCAAGGACATCAACCACCTGACCAACCTGTAGACTGGCCCCATCGTCAGCCATTGAGCCGATGTGGACCCACGGATGTCTCGCCAAAAATGGGAATTGTCGCTGGTGTTTGAGCGTAATGGAAGCAACGGCGGGCGTGCTGGTGGACAAAATCTTGGACCAATCGGTGCAGTTGTGGACGTAAAGTTGAGCGGCGACGAAGGAATTTTCAGCCGATCTTAGCAGCTTAGTCTAAAGGCCATCGGTCCAATCGCCGAGACGCCATCGGTCGATGTCTGATTGACAGCGACTTGACACCACCCTAGCTTTCCTTATCGGAATGCATGGACACAATGGCATGTCACGATTGTTTTTCGGTGAGTTCTTGAAAATGCTTTTGCATCCGCTGACTAAAAGCGGGCGAAGCTGCTGAAGCCACCGACGCACGATTGCCGATAAGCCTCCGGTCGGCGATGGAATCGTTATTTCTCTCCATCAATTAAACGTCTAAAAAAAAGGTTTCATCGATGACGCACGTGGTTACAGAACCGTGTTCGGGTTGCAAGTACACGGATTGCGTTGTGGTCTGCCCAGTAGAGTGTTTCTACGAAGGTGACCAAATGCTTTATATACACCCAGAAGAGTGCATCGACTGCGAAGCTTGTGTACCTGAGTGCCCAGTCGAAGCGATTTTCCACGAGGACAATCTGCCCGAAGAGTGGAAAAAGTATGTCGAGATCAATGCCGAAAACTCGGAGAAGTGCGACAGCATAACCGAGAAAAAGACGCCTCTTGCCGATAAATGAGTCGACAAAGAACTCGTTGACTTGTATCAAAGCCTGTCGTCGTTAGCGATAGGCTTTTTTCGTTTCTGAATCGCGATCGCAAAACGCGGGTGCAGTCAGAGAACGTCGTTCAATTATCGGAAAGGGATTCCCTTTGCCAACAGGCTTAACTAATCTAATTGAATGCAATGTCGAACCGTGCGGGCAAGCCTGCTTTACTTACTCGTTCTGCAAATGCTGCATTTGCCACTACCTTGCCCCGACTTGGACGGGGAATGTCGCGGTACGCCGATTCTTAGCTTAGCAGACACCAACGCTTGGCACCCGCTGTTGCTGGGCGTTCGGCCAAATGGTGATATCGATCGCGGACCCTTTGGCAACAACGGTGCGGAAGGAAAAAAGACCCCCTCGGATTCTCCGTATGGCGACTTGGCGGTAACTGCCACCGCGAGTTCCACGTCAGTGCACTGCGTTTCTGTTGAGGGTGAATGGCAGGTGCCTTTTTTTGCTGCCCCCGTCTCATTGCTCGTTGCCCCTCCTTTCTCGTCCTCACAGAAAATTCCATTAAACGAATTTTCGTGGACCCTCGATGCGCGGACTCTCCGCGCTTGTGCTTGCGTCTGGCGATTCTGAAAAGTGGGATAGGCTTCCAGCCGATTCATACCCCATATCTTCAAAAGGACCTTCGGCCACCACCCAGCTTGCGTGCAATGGCGTGGACTTAAGTAAGTGGAACGGCGCGAGCGGGCCGGTGCCGGTTCGAAAAAACCCGCGAAACACCGGGCGGCTTGCGCCGCACCGCTAACAAAATGCTTAGCATTTCGATTGCACGCATTTCATACACCGTTCGAGGCTGATTATTTATGATTTATAAAACCGTTTTGCTGATCTGCATGGTAACGTTCGCTTTCACCGCATGCGGATGCCGCGACCGCATCGAGGCTACAAATGCGAGTGAACCATCGGTATCAGCAAAAGCCCTACTAAACCTGGACCAAAGCCAACGGGACCGGCTTGGGATCGTGGTTACTTCGGTACGTCGCGAGATGATTGCTGTCACGAAATCGGCCGTTGGTTGGCTGGAAGCACCTCCAGCCTCTCAGATTGTCGTGCGTTCCCCGGTGACTGGCTTTGTCGTTGCCAATCTGACACTCCCTTGGCCTGATCTTGGTCAGAAAGTTGAGCGTGGTGCATCGCTGGCGAACGTCAACCTATTCCTGACCTCACAGGAAATTTCACAGCTCGTCATCGCCAAAGAGGATAATGACGTTCAAATGCAGCAAGCGCTAGTCACGATGCAATTATCCGAAGCCCAGCTCGCCCACGTAACGACGGCGCGCGACGCGGTCCCTGGCGTGCGAATTGATCAACTCAAGGAATCGCTCGCTCATTCTAAAGTTGCCTTCAAAGAAGCCCAAGATAAACTGCCCTATTTAATTCAAGAGCCCTACGAAGACGGACTCTTGGTCAAACCCATCTGCGTCAAAAGTACAACGGCCGGAAGAGTGTTGCATGTTCACGTTGCGTTAGGGCAATTCGTGCTTAGCGGTGATCCTCTGTGGACCATTGCTGATTGGAGCACGCTTTGGGTGCGCGTGCCACTATTTGAGAGCGATGCTCGCCTTATCAATACCGCCGGTGTCGCCAACGTTCGAGACGATGTGGGTGGCAATACCAAAGTCGCGACACCTGTTAATGTGCCAACCGAATCGAAACCAACAACACGTACCACGGATTTCTACTTTGCGGTCGACAACATTGATTGGCGCTTGCGAGTGGGACAAGCGATCAACATTGATTTTCCGATCGGCGGAGACCGCGAAGCAACAATGATCCCCCGCTCGGCATTGCTTTACAACGAATTTGGACAAGCCGTTTGTTACGCCTTGATGCGGGACTCAAATCAGTTTATCAAAACGCGAATTGAGCTAGGTGCTCGTCAAGGTGATTCAGTGGAAGTGATTCGCGGACTCAATGCGGATAGCAGAGTGGTCTCCGTGGGTGCCCAACAGCTTGCCGCCGAGGAAGGTAAAGCCGACCTCGCCGTAGGAGACGATGATTGATGATTCGTTTTCTGATTGAATTTTCGTTGCGATTTCCATGGGTGATTGTCGGTTGTGCGTTGGCAAGCTTCGTCGCTGGAGTCGTTCGTTTGCAAACTGCAAAATGGGACGTGTTTCCTGAATTTGCACCGCCGCAAATTACCGTACAAACAGAAGCACCTGGACTTTCAACCGAAGAAGTGGAGCAATTGATCGCGCTGCCGGTCGAGGCGGCACTCGGCGGCGTTAGCCGTATCAAGACCTTGCGGTCTTCATCCGTTTCGGGATTGTGCGTGGTCACAGCAATCTTTGAGGACGGGACGAGTGTACTGACCGCCAGGCAACTGGTCAGCGAACGCCTTACCGAAGTTCGTACCCAGTTGCCAGACACCGCGGGGCAACCACGCTTGATGCCGTTGACGTCGTCAACCAGCCGTTTAGTGATGGTTGGGTTGACATCCGATGGAAAGACATCCTCGGAAACATTGCGAACTCTGGCTAACTGGACACTGCGACGACGCCTACAAGCCGTTCCCGGAGTCGCGCACGTTGAAGTGTTTGGAGGCGATGTCAAGCAATATGAAGTTCAAGTGACCCCAGAACGGTTGCAGAAATATGGATTGACGCTGGATGAAGTGATGATGGCGGCTCGATCCGCGACTGGGTTCGGTGGAGCTAGCTTTATCGAGACTAAGAACCAACGATTGCCGATTCGGCAACGCACCCGGATCGAACGAACAGAGGATCTCGCTGCGGTTCCAGTGGCATTTCGTGATGGCATCAGTCTACCGCTGGGGGATGTTACGGACGTTCGCATTGCCGCAGCAGATGCTTATGGCGGCGCAACGATCAATGGTCTGCCTGGCGTGATTCTGGTTGTTCACAAGCAACCCGATTTTAATACTTTGGATGTGTCCGCATCGGTGCAGTTGGCGTTAGACGAGCTTTTGACCACGCTGCCTGATGACGTAACGCTGCATCCCTTGCTGTTTCGCCAAGCAGCGTTTATCGAACGGGCCATCGCTAATCTCAGCCATTCACTGGTACTCGGTTGCGGGTTCGTTACCGTAGTGTTGGTCGTGTTTCTGATGAATGCTCGCGTGCTGTTGATCAGCCTAACGGCAATTCCACTTTCGCTTACCGGTGCAATTTTGGTGCTGCTCGGTTGTGGTGCATCGCTGAACGCAATGACGCTTGGCGGACTGGCGATCGCCCTGGGAGAGTTGGTCGACGATGCCATCGTCGATGTAGAAAATGTGCTTAGCCGATTGCGTGAAAATCGACAGTCGCCCCATCCGCGACCGCTGTTTGATGTCGTGCGTGATGCGTCGCTTGAGGTTCGTAGCGCGATCCTGTACGCCAGTTTCATTGTGATGCTCGTCTTCTTGCCGGTCTTTTTTCTGGACGGGCTTGCCGGCAAATTGTTTGGACCACTCGGCATTGCCTACATCGCTGCAATTGCGGTGTCGCTGTTGATCGCTTTAACGGTCACACCGGCCATGTGCATGCTGATGCTCGGCGGTCGTTCGCGATTGCCGGACGTGGAGCCGTGGCTTGTACGAACTTGTAGCGCGATCTATCGTCGACTGCTACCTTCATGCTTGCAGCATCCGCGATGCGTGATCGCTGGTGCGGTGGCGATGCTGGCCACGGCAGCGAGCGCCTTGCCGTTCCTTGGCGGCGAATTCCTGCCTGACTTTCGTGAATCAAACTTTGTTGTATTCATGGTCGGCAAGTCTGACAGTTCGCTGGTGGAATCCGAACGTTCGGGACAGATTCTGGCTAAAGAACTCATGCTAATACCAGGCGTAAAAAGCGTCGCTCAGCAAATCGGTCGAGCAAACCTTTCGGAAGATACATGGGGTACGAACATCAGTGAAGTCTGGATCAGCCTGACCGATGGCGCAGACTATGACTCGGTGCTCGATGACATTCGTGCCGTCTTGGATCAAACGCACGGCTATGCATTTCAAGCCAAGCAGTTTTTGCGAGAGCGAATCGATGAGGTGCTCACGGGAAGTACGGCTGACGTACTGGTTCGCGTTGTTGGTCCCGAACTGGATGTCTTACGCCGGCAAGCCGACGAGGTTGCGAAGGCGATCAATGATATCCAGGGCGTGAAAGACTTGCGAGTCGAGCCATTGGTTGAGATTCCGCAATTAGATATTTTGCTCAAGCCACAAGCGACCGCCGAGTACGGAATGTCCGTTGGAGCAACCAACCAAGCCATTCAAACGCTCCTGCGCGGCACCAAAGTAGGCCAACTCTTCGAGTCTGATTCCGTCTATGACGTCGTGGTTCGTGCGTCACCAAGGCTTCGCGATGACCCTCGCGCAATCAGCGAATTACTGCTGGATGGACCGCAAGGGCATCCGCTGCCACTCGGTGCGATCGCCGACATAAATATGGTATCGGCGCCCAACATGATTAATCGAGAACAAGGACGGCGACGAATGCTGGTCACTTGCAACGCAGAGGGTCGCGATGTTGAATCAGTGATGGCGAATATTCAGCAGCGATTGCGGGATCGCGTGGCGTTGCCACCAGGGTATCACTTTGAATTCGCTGGCGAATTCGCGGCCAAGGCTGAATCGCAACAACGCGTGCTATGGTTGGGATCGCTCTCGCTGCTTGGCATCTTGTTGTTGCTCTACATCGACTTTCAAAGTCTGAAGCTGAGCTTGATCGTGATGCTCAGCGTCCCGCTCGCCGCAGTCGGTGGGATTGCTTCGGTGCTGCTTAGTGGCGGTGATGTTACGCTCGGAACGATGGTCGGATTTGTCACGGTGTTCGGCATCGCGGTGCGCAACGGCATCTTGTTGATTAGCAACTTCCAACGACTCGAAGCGACAGGAAACGCATTCACCATTGATACGATTGTCGCGGGATCAGTCGAGCGACTGGCACCCATTTTGATGACGGCTGGCACGACTGCGCTGGCGATCGTACCGCTCATTGTCACCGGCAACTTACCGGGCCATGAAATCGAACACCCCATGGCGATCGTAATCGTCGGAGGCTTAGCGTCGTCAACGCTGTTGACGCTGTTTGTTCTGCCAACTATCTACGGAGCCATTTTCAAGCATCTTCCCACGCCTAGTACGACAGGCTCAAGTGACTCCGCCGAGCAACTTGGCAATCTTTCTACCCGTGACACTTAGGGGCAACTTCGCCAGCTCAGCGAGCGTTGCAAAGTGATATTCACACTCGGTTTGCCCCAAGTCCAATGAATCGACTGACGTGGCCTCGTAGACCAGGAGTGTGATCCGGAAACGAGTCACCGCGTGCTTGATGGTGGCCAAAAGTCGAACAGCGGTGATCGATGTACCGATTTCTTGCGAGGTTGCGAGAATGGCTTTTTCGGCTGATTTTTGCGCCCCCTTGGTCACGCGGGGAAAGTCCCAAAGTCCTGCCCAGCGTTCGCCACTAGGAACTCGATAAACAAGCCATGCGTCGTGTTGTCTGTTTGGAATCGTGAATGCAAATTCTAGCCGATCCTCGTAAACGGTTTTGGTGACCTTGCCGGGAATCGATTCATGCAGGCCCAACCGGAATGCTTCGCAGTAGCTGGAAACAGGGCACTGGTCACAGCGTGGAGCTAGCGGTTTGCACACCAGCGCGCCAAGTTCCATTGCCGCTTGATTGAATTGACCTGAGTGGTTTTTGGGCAGCATTGTCTCCGCAATGTCCCAAAGTTTTTTGGTGCCGCCAGTGCTCTTTACGTCGTCACGCAGCGCAACCCAGCGGCTGAATACGCGGACCGTGTTGCCTTCAAGGATTGGCAATCGAGCATCGCACGAAATCGAGAGGATCGCGTTGGCGGTATATCGACCGATCCCCGGCAGCGCTAGTACGCTAGCGGAATCGGTAGGGAAAATCCCATTGTGTTGTTCAATAATTTGCTTGGCGGCTTTGTGCATCAAGCGAGCGCGGCGATAATAGCCAAGCCCTTCCCACAGCCGCATCAGCACCGCTTCATCTGCGTTAGCAAGATCCGTTACCGTCGGAAACGCAGACAAAAATCTTTGATAGTAATCGACTACGGTCGCAACCTGTGTTTGTTGCAACATCACTTCGCTGACCCAAACGTGATAGGGTGTTGGGGCCCGTCGCCAAGGCAGATCACGGGCGTTGCGAGTAAACCATGCAAGCAATCGTTTTCGAAGGCCCGACCTCCAAGTCGCCTGTTCGTTTACGGTTGGGATCACGCTATTGTTTTTGCGAGAACTCAAAGCGTTTTGGTCTGCGCTACGGACCAAGCCAAATCACTTCCGTTTTCATGGGCTTGAGCTTTAACTTCACAGTCAACTTCTCGCCGCGCCGGTTATAGTCAATTTCGATTTCATCACCGGCAACGTGTGAACCAATTTCGAATTGTAGGTCTTCGAAACTCGCGATTGCGACTCGGTTGATCACCTCAATGACGTCACCGGGTTCCAATCCGGATTCTGCGGCCGCACCATCTTTGACAAGATTTTCGATTTGGCACGAATGGGAGAACGAGTTGCATTTCACACCAAGGAATCCGCCAAACTTGTGTTCAATCTTCAATCCAGGCATTGCATTACGAATTTTCGCGACGGCCTCAACGGACAGGTCCGTTCCCATCAATCCGAGCTGAACGCGAACAGGCAACTTCGTGATTTTTTCCACGTTTGCATCCGTCAATTTTACGTAGCTGAATTGCAACTGATCTATTCGCGGAAGCTTTGCCAACGGCGTGAAAATATCGCTGTCCAATGTTGCATCACGAACGACAACGATTCGCAAGTCCGGCATTCGAACCACATATTCCATCACGCTTGCGTTGACCGAGTCACCATGGAGCAACGCGTACTTGACCCCTTTGATCCATCGCAACCAGCGCAGCGTTTCGATGTCACCGTTCCAGTCCGCGTCAAGGTAAACAATTTGGTCATTGATTTGACTAGAGCTGATGGCGAATTCGGCATAACCGATTTTCACTCCGGCTGCTGCCAATAGTTCTTGGGATTGCTTTTCTCGCTCCAGTGAAATCAAGTCGATGGCAGCACTGGCCCGTAGGGCGGCGCTGCCGCCGCCTTGTTTCACCAATAGATCGAGTGCGGCCCAGGCACCTGTCTCATCGTCAGGCGATTGCTTTAATGCTAGGGATTGCAAAATCGAGATCGCACGCTCGGTAAGCTCCAATTGTCCTCGCGTCGTGACGTCAGCTAGATTGTCAACAGCGTCGTTACCAAATCCCAGCAACCGCTTCGAAGCGGTTTGACGGCGCAAAAACTGATCGCTGTCAAGCTGTTCGATCCAATAGGTGATCGATGTATTGTCAGTACCTTCTGACGCTGGTTCATCACCGAAAGTCTGGGATGCAATGACCGAAACGAGCATCGGCAAAAAAATCGCTAGCCATCGGACACGGCATTGGGACATAAGATTCACGCGAGCAAAAAAGGAAACGATTACTGAGTTCCAGTTTAGCACTTTTCGAGCGGCGAAGCCGCTCATTGTAGAACAATTGTCCTCAATTGTTCCGTGGGCGCGCTCGATCAAGGGTTTCAAACAATTGAGGACAATTGTTCTACAATGCTCGCTTCGCGAGCTTTTTGACTCGAACTAAACTAACTTTGGTTCAGTTGCTGCCTTAGCGTTTCAATCTCTTTGGCTTGACGAGAGATGTCGATCACGACGCCATAGATTTCAACGACATTGCCTGCGTCATCTGCGATCGGTTGCCCTCGGGCGATGACGGTGTTGAATGATCCGTCGGGGCGTACATGCCGAAGCTGTAATTCGTACGCCGTATGGTGCGCAATTGTGGTTTCGATCGTTTCCGTAAGTTTTCGGCGATCGTCGGGATGAACTAACTTTAGGTATTCCACTAAGCTTGGTGCACCATGCTCAATCGCCCGACCAGCGAGCCTGAACGTTTCATCACTCCACAGCACTTCGCCGGTGATAACGTTAAATTCCCATGTTCCCAGATGCGCGAGATGCTGCAAATCACGCAGCCTGGCGCGACTTCGTTTTAACTGTGAGTGGGCCTCCTTACTTTCGCCAATATCACGGATGGAAGTCAGTATGTAATCAATACCTCCCATTTCAACCCGATTTGCGGAGAGTGCTGCCGTGATCACTGAGCCATCGCTACGGCGGAGCGGCGTTTCAAAGTCCTCGACACGGCCGGCGTTGGACAACTCTTCCAAAAACAAACCACGTCGATCCGGACAGGCCCACAGATGAATGTCAAGAATCCTCTGATTGACGACGTCGATGGCATTGTACCCTGTCAAGCGTTCGAACTGTTCATTGGCTTCGATAATCTCGCCTGTAGCAAATTGAGTTAGTAACCCTGCATCGGGTGAACGCGTGAATAAGGCTGAAAACTTTGCTTCGCGGCTTGCCGTATCGCGTCGATATTGACGATCACGTTGAACTCGCGCGGCAAGCTCCGAATCGCCCATGCCAATCTCCTTGAGCAATGCCAGCGCCAAATCGAAATCACCATGTGCCGCAGCCACTCGTGCATGTTCGGTTTGTAGCTTCGCAAGCGTTGTCGCGGCTTCGCGATTATCTGGCCAAAGGTCGATCGCTTCGCGCACGAGCGCTTCGGCAACGCTGAAGTCCTGGTGAGTCACGGAAACGGTAGCCTTTTCGATCCGTTTTTGTGCGCGACGTACAAGGTCTTCGCTCTGTTGATGTTGTTGTTGACGATCAATTGCTTCCATGAACGCAGCAACGTCTGCGAAGCGATTCTCGGGAAGTGTCGCCATGGCGCGCATCGCAATCTCCATCCATCCGCCTTTTTCATTCGTTGCACGGATCTCGTTCGCTGCGGCCGCGCGGATGCATTCCAGCAATGTCGCGCCGCTGTGTGGCGCACGTCCGCTTAGAATACGGTAAAGCACGGCTCCGAGCAAATACACGTCGGTGCGAACTGATTGCGAGTTTATGTCGCCGCCAGCAAGCTCAGGTGCCATGTATGCTGGAGTACCACCAATCGCATCATCGGCAACCGTTCGTCGATGTTCGCCGTCAAACGAAAGCGCCAATCCCCAGTCAGCAACCAGAACTTCACCAAAACGGCCGATCATGATATTTTCGGGCTTGATGTCACGGTGAATCAGGCCGCGCGAATGAGCATAGCGGATCGCATTTGCGACACGAATGAGAATGTCGATGTTCTCCATTAAGGACATGGAGTCGATCGTGTGATTCCAACTCGTGCCATCGACGCGCTTCATTGAATAGAACAACTCGCCGTTTGGCCCAGTACCAAGCTCATGCAAAGCAATGACATTGGGATGATCGAGGCTTCCTAAGGTACGCGCTTCTTGCAGGAAACGATTTCTCGCCAACGGATCTTCAGCAAGTTCGTTTCGCAAAACTTTGACGGCGACTTCTCGATCGATCGCGCGTTGGTGTGCTTGGTAGACGATCCCAGTGCCACCACTGCCGAGCTTGCCAATCAGGCGATACTCCGTGTCAGGGGCTGCTCGTTGTCCTGGGCCAACCATTGGCCGCGACGGAACAAATCCTTCGAAGGCGGCGCGGTCTTGCCGTATGAGTGCGCTGCCAGGAACCAACTCGGGATGTTCTAGCCTAGCAACACCCAAGGAGTCGACTTCAAGCGTTAGCGTTAACGACACCGATTGCGATTCTGACAAACGTTCAATTAATGACGCGTCGGCTAAAATGGTTTCTAGCAAGTTTACGCGGGCCGCTGAGGCCACGGGTTCGATACCAGGCAGTCGGTGTTTCAGTGAGCTGTCAAACATTAAATGAAGGTTTTTCAGGCGTTGGTGTTGGTGGACGACCGTTCCCAATGTTTTTTCAGGAATGATTTCAAATTGCGGCTTCGAATATGTTTCAAGTCAGTCAAGTTGAGGGTCACCGTCGTTCGTTCCAAATCGGCAAGATCAACCGGGCCATCGATACCAAGTTTCTGTAGCATGCCAAGGTCAATTGCGTCGACGGGCCCCGCAAGCGTCACGCGAACGCTCTCCGTCGTTTTGGTTTCAACCTCAGCCCATGAGTCTGTCGAACGCTGATCACGAAACGAGACGCGATCGGGACCGTTGAAATTCAGCGCGTCGCTGCCAGTGATCTGCTCCAATAATCCGATCGCTAGGTCGGCGAGCTCCAGTGGCCATTGCGGCTGCTCGTTATTAGGAAACCCTTTGCCGAGCGAATGCCACTTGCGACCAAGCAATTTCCACGGCTGGACATCGTCCCAACTTTGTGCCGGCTCGGTCGATGAAGGTACGGCCGGCGATGATACGGTCGGCGAGGGTACGACGACTAGCGAGTCGATTCGAAAGGTGTCGGGTTTGTTTTCGTGAACAAGGTCTACGAATTTATCGCTAGATTGCTTCTTACTTCTGGTGTTTGCCACGGGCGCAGAAATCGCGATCGCTTGGGCGGCCAATGCACTGAGGTTCAGCGATTCGGCGAGGTACTCACCGGTATAGCTTCGTGGCATTGGTTCTGCCGAGGGCTTTTTGGATGCTGCATTTTTCTTAGCCGCGATGGCATAGGCCGCAACATCTTCAGGAGTGCCCTCAATCACAACGGTGCCGCCGCGACTACCTGCCTCAGGCCCAATATCAATAATCCAATCGGCGCATTTGATCACGTCCAAATTGTGCTCGATCACGATCACGGTATTTCCAAGATCAACGAGTCGCTGCAGGACGACAAGCAACCGTTGGATATCGTTGAAATGTAATCCTGTTGTTGGTTCATCGAGCAAATAAAGTGTGCGTCCTGTGACGGGGCGTGCAAGTTCGGCTGACAACTTGATGCGTTGAGCCTCGCCACCGGATAATGTGGGCGCGCTTTGCCCAAGTGTGATGTAGTCCAAGCCAACATCGCAAATGGTTTGAAGAATGTGGGATATCTTGGGATGATCCTCAAACAATGAAACCGCTTCCCCGATCGGCATGTCGAGCACATCATTGATGGAGCGTCCATGGAATTTCACTTCCAAGACATCATCGCTGTAGCGTTTCCCCTCGCAATCTTCGCACTCGACCCATACATCGGGCAGAAAGTGCATTTCAATTCGTCGTTTGCCGGTACCTTCACACGCCTCACAGCGACCGCCGCTGACGTTAAAACTGAAGGTACGCGGTGTGAAGCCGCGTTCACCCGCTTCGGGAATTTTTGCGAAGAGTTGCCGAATGAGTTCGAAGACTCCCGTGTAAGTCGCAGGGTTGCTGCTAGGCGTATTTCCAAGTGGCGACTGATCAACGCGAATGATTTTGTCGATGAATCGCGTTCCGTCGATCTTCGTATGACGTCCGGGTCGAACTTTGGCGCGGTGCAGCTTCCGAGCAAGCGATGGGTAAAGAATGCTGTTGACTAGCGAACTCTTACCGCTGCCGCTGGGGCCAGTAACGGCTGTGAAAGTGCTCAGCGGGAAACGAACGTCGATCGACCGCAGGTTGTTTTCGCGGGCACCGTAAACGACAAGCCACTTGGTTGCGTCGGTTGCCAGTCCGCGTTTGACGGCTGCGTCGGATACGATTTCTCGCCGCGGAAAGGTGATTGGAATCGATTTTGAATTGTCAATAAAACCAGCCGTTACCGACTGGTCGTACGGTTGTATGTTCGATGGTATCCCTTGGGCGACGATCCGACCGCCGCCTCGGCCTGCTGCGGGACCAAAGTCGCACAAGTAGTCGCTGCTTGCAATCACATCCCGATCATGTTCCACGACCAACAGCGTGTTACCGAGATCGCGCAGGCGATGCATGGCACCGATCAAACGATCATTGTCACGGGGATGCAGCCCGATGGTCGGCTCATCCAGTACATACAGCACACCGCAAAGTCCACTGCCAAGTTGCGCCGCCAACCGGATTCGTTGTGACTCGCCACCGGAGAGCGTTGCGGCCCCACGGGCAAGCGACAGATACTCCAATCCGACGTCGAGCAGAAAGCGAATTCGCGATTCGATTTCGCGGATCAGTTCACCAGCGATCTTGCGTTCACGGGTATCGAGTTTCCAACTGCTGACGACCTCATGGACACGTCCCAACGGCAATTGAACAAGGTCACCGATGGTCATCGTGCGAAAGCGAACCGCGGCAGCATCGTCGCGAAGTCGTGCACCGTCGCAGGCGGCGCAATCGATTTCGTCAGTAAACATTTCAAGCTTTCCGCGCAGCGAAGGAGTCAGCTTCGCAGCGTCTTCAAGCGCGGGATAAAATCCTTTGAATTGAAAACGAAACAAGACGTCGTTTGCCTTCGAGGCCGGGACGGACTTGTCTTGTGCGTCGCCTTTGCGGACTTCGATCCATTGCTCACCGCAACCATGATACAGCACGCGGCGCTGGGAGACCGTCATGTTTTCGATACTGACGTCTATCGGCACACCGGTTTGACGCGATAATCCCCGCAACATCCAAAGCGAAACGGCTTGGTCAACGCTGGGCCAAAGCAGCGCCGCACCTTGAATCAGAGTATCGGCAGGCGACGACAATAGCGCGGCTGGGTTCGTGCCTGTTTGCGTACCGATGCCATCGCATTGAGGACACCAACCAACGGCACTGTTGAACGAAAAATGATGCGGCGTCAATGCTTGAAATGAACGCGAGCAGTTGCCACAGACCAAATGTTGGCTGTGCCGAATCACTTCCCAAAACGGTTCGTCGCGATTGGCGTCGGCGATCGCGACCTCAAGAATGCCCGCAGAGAGCGACAGCGCTTGCTCGATACTATCGCTGATGCGGCTTTGTTCACTGGCATTGATGACGCTTCGGTCGACGACAATTTGCACTTGATGTTTGACGCGTGCATCCCAAGCGGGAACTTCATCGATCGGGTATGTCTTGCCATCGATTCGAATGCGCTGGTAGCCACCGGCACGGAGGTTTTTCCAGCGATCATTGGGGTCATCGCTTGCTTCGAATTCGATGGGTGCGAGCAACAGTACTCGTGAACCCTCTGGCATCGCCATCACTTTGGCGATGATTTGATCTGGCGTTTGCGTGCCAACGGGCGTCTGGCAGCGTGGGCAATGCATGACGCCTAACCGCGCCATCAAGATTCGCAAATAGTCATAAACTTCCGTGACGGTGCCAACGGTACTGCGAGGCGAATGGCCAAGGTTCTTTTGTTCGAGGGCAATCGCTGGCGACAACCCTTCGATCCGCTCCGCTTTCGGTTTCTGAACGCTGCCGATGAATTGTCGCGCGTAAGACGAAAGTGATTCGACGTAGCGGCGTTGCCCCTCGGCATAAATTGTATGCATCGCGAGCGAAGATTTGCCGCTGCCACTAGGACCGCAGAAAACAGTCATCGCATCTCGTGGTACCGACACGCTGACGGATTTAAGGTTATGTTGTTCAGCGCCTTCGACGGTGATATGCGTTCGTGATGGTTGCCTTGTGTTGGTAACGGCCAGATCCTTACCTGCTTTCTTGCGGTTGGATTTATTTTTATTAAGGATTCTGGCTAACGCGATGCCGGTATAGCTGTCGGCAACTTTGGCGATGTCGGTGGGAATACCCTCGGCAACAATCCGTCCGCCGCCATCACCGCCATCAGGGCCAAGGTCGATGACCCAGTCTGCTGTCTTGATCACATCGAGATTATGTTCCACAACCACCAGCGTGTTTCCTCGGTCAGCGAGACCATGAAGAACGGAAAGCAGCATCTGAATATCAGCGAAATGCAATCCGGTGGTTGGCTCGTCGAGCACATACAAAGTGCGTCCGGTTGCGCGCTTGCTGAGTTCGCGTGACAGTTTGATTCGTTGCGCTTCACCACCGGAGAGCGTTGGCGAGGGCTGGCCAAGTTTCAAATATTCCAGACCTACGTCGACAAGCGTTTGCAGCGTCTCCGCAATTTTGGGGATGTTCTGAAATAGTTTTAATGCTTGCGAAATATCGAGATCAAGCACGTCCGCGATCGAATGGTCCTTAAACTTTACGGCAAGCGTTTCGCGGTTGTATCGTTTGCCTGCGCAAACAGGACACGTCACCCAAACGTCGGCAAGAAAATCCATTTCCAGTTTGTTTGCACCATTGCCTTCACAAGCCGAACAACGTCCACCTTCAACGTTAAAGCTGAAGCGACTCGACGTGTAACCGCGAGTCTTCGCATCGGACATCTTGGCATATAGTTCGCGAATTTCATCAAATACTTTTACGTAGGTCGCAGGATTGCTGCGCGGTGTTCGACCGATCGGCGATTGATCGATCGCAATTGTCTTGTCGAGAAATTCGAGACCATCGATCCCGGCGTGCGTTCCAACTTCGCATTCGGCGCCATTGAGTTTATTGCGCAGCGCGGGCTCGAGGATATCGCCGACGAATGAACTCTTGCCGCTGCCTGACATTCCGGTCACACAGCACAATGTTCCCAGTGGAATGGCGACATCGATGTTTTTGAGGTTGTTATGAGCAGCACCGCGAATGGTCAGCCATTTACCATCGCGAGGCTGGCGCAGTTTCGCAGGAATCTCGATTTGGCGTTTGCCGGAAAGAAACTGCCCCGTGACACTTTTCGCGTTTGCCTTGATCGCTTCAAGATCACCGGAAGCGACAACGCGGCCACCTTTGATACCAGGTCCAGGTCCAAAATCAACGATCAAATCCGCCGCTCGCATCGTGTCTTCGTCGTGTTCGACAACGATCAATGTGTTCCCAGCATCACGGAGTTTTAGGAGTGTGGCAATCAATCGATCGTTGTCGTGTGGGTGCAGTCCGATCGATGGTTCGTCAAGAATATAAAGCACGCCCACCAATCCGCTGCCGATTTGTCCTGCTAAGCGGATGCGTTGTGACTCGCCACCGGACAATGTCGGTGCGGTGCGAGCAAGCGTGAGGTATTCCAAGCCGACACCGCGCAAGAAACCGAGCCGCGCCCGAATTTCTTTTAATGCTTCCGCACCGATGATTTGGTCGACCGGACCGAGTTCAATCTGGGAAAAGAAATCGGCAAGCGACAGGATCGACAGCTCGCATAATTCAGGTAACGTTTTTTCCGGATTGGCTGAGAATGCGGTTGCACCGGTGCGCAACTTGACGGCTGACGCTTGTGCGTTGAGACGATGGCCTTGGCAGTCCACACATGACATTGTGTGCATGAATTTTTCGAATTGGCGCAACTGCATCTTGTTCTTCGACGTGCGATATCGTTCGAGCAGTTCGGGGATGAGTCCGTTGAACTCACCTTCGTATTTCTTAGCGCTGCGGCCTCCTCGCCATGTAAACGACAATGTTTCATCGATTCCCCACAACCAAATCTGCTTGGCGACATCGGGCAATGCCGACCAAGGCGAATTGAGCATCGTGTCTTTGGGGATTTCAAATTGCGTTTCAACGGCAGCGGCGACGTTTTGGTAAATGTGTCGCCGATATCGCCCCATGTCAGCCCACTTGCCAAGCAGTGAAATAGCGCCGCCTTTGAATGATGCGGTCGCGTCAGTAACCAGCATCGCCGGAACAAATGTGTACAATTGGCCAAGGCCGCCGCAACCGGTACACATCCCTTGTGGGCTATTGAAGCTGAACAGTTGTGGTGACGGTGGTTGAAAGCTGTTCCCACATGAACCACATGCGTACTTAGATGAGAACAACAAGTCATGTGAGGCTGGGGCGGCGCTTTCGCTGGCTGGTTCGGTTTGCGAAACGATCAGAGAACCTTCGCCAAGTCTCAACGCGATGTCGATGGCATCCGCCACACGGCCGCGATCCCGTGATTCAGGATCGAGTCGTTCGATGATGACTTCAACATGATGTCGATGTTGGCGATCGAGCGCCGGCGGATCGGTCAAGCGAATCGTTTCACCGTTGACGCGAGCACGCGCGAAGCCTTGGCGGCGGAGATCCTCAAAAAGATCGCGAAATTCGCCTTTTTGACCTCGGATTAGCGGTGCCATCAGCCACAGAGTCGCATCGCTGTCTAGTTCCAGAACACGGCTGAGAATCGAATCACGGCTTTGCGCGGTGATCAGCGTTTTGCAATGCGGACAATAGCCTGTTCCAACGCGAGCAAAGACGACACGCAAAAAATCGTAAATTTCGGTGATCGTGCCAACCGTACTGCGAGGGTTTTGCCCCGTTGATTTCTGGCTGATTGATATCGATGGGCTGAGCCCGGACACGAAGTCAACGTCAGGCTTGGGCATTTGGCCCATGAACTGACGAGCGTAGTTGCTGAGGCTTTCGACGTATCGTCGTTGACCTTCGGCATAGAGCGTATCGAACGCAAGCGAACTCTTGCCGCTGCCTGATACACCGCTAAAGCAAATCAATTGCCCTCGAGGCAAAGTCAAGTTGACATCGCGAAGGTTGTGCTCGCGGGCACCCTTGACCGTTATTTCCGTCGTCATTCGAGAGTTGTAAATCCATTCAAGAACTAAATCTCAGCCATCGTTCCGGCCATAGTTTAGCGGAAGGTCGATCGTTTGGTGACCGGGCTGACGAATCGCGTCTTGTCAAATGATAGAGTGACGCAATCCGACAGATCGTATGGTGCGGACGATGCATGAAAAGCCTCGCAATCTAGCGGCGACGCTTGTGCTTGCGGTAACGCCACGCTGCGGAATGCTAGTCCCTCGCATGGTTGTGCGTCGATGCTATGGGTACGGCAGTGAAAGACAGAAGCGATTGCCGCCTCCCTTGTTCCCTGGCTCACAACACCGCTTCCTGAAAATAAAATCCCATGTCCAAAAAAGACACCTTTCGCGTCGTCGCCCGTGCGACTGACGGCTCGCTTTTGATCCGCGATTATCCCGACAGCGCCCCACTATTGGCGGCTTACCAGCAGATCGGGATTGACGATTGCAGTACAGACCTGTTGCTTCGTGGTTTGCCCGTTTTTCGCGGTCTGGTCGGCCCCATGCCTGAGGGCAAGACAGTCGTGCGGTACGAAACCCCTGAAGTATTTGAAATGTTGACCAAAGAATGGGGCGTAAACAAGCCTCGACGCCGTAGTCGCGCCAGAGCTGCTGCACCGGATGCTGATTCCGTCAGGGCAGCAAGTTAAGTACTGCTGGATCAAAGAGTGGGATAGGCTTCCAGCCTGTCGCATTAATAATGACAGGCTGGAAGCCTTTTTATACCCCACAACTTCAAAAGGACCTTCGGCCACCACCCAGCTTGCCTGGGAACGAAAATGCGAAGCATTTTGTTAGCGGTGA
>JAYVSE010000209.1:0-29134 GCA_043775635.1 Planctomycetaceae bacterium
CATTGCACTGGGACTCGATACGCGGGAATCAACGCCGGGACTTAAACGCAAAGCTGTCTTCATCAATGCCGAAACACGGTCCCTCAAAAGGTCCAAAAAGCTCTTGAGTCGTCTGCTGGAGATCGAGACCTCGACCAACACGATTGAGCGAATCTGCTTGGAGGTCGGCAATTGAACGAAAAGGGACATGCAATATGTTTATGTTTTGTGAACCGCTTCGAGGGTGGCGTCATGTCCGAGTCACCGAACGAAGGACCAAAGTGGATTGGGCTTTCGTGCTTCGGGATGTGCTTCAAGAGTACTATGAGGATGCTCAAAACATTATTCTGGTCATGGACAATCTGAATACGCATTGTCCTTCGTCATTCTATGAAGCGTTTGATCCAACATTTGCGAGGCAATTGACCGAACGCTTGGAGATACACCATACGCCAAAACATGGAAGTTGGCTCAACATGGCCGCGTGCGAATTGAGCGTTCTAACCCGCCAGTGCCTCAATCGTCGCATCGATAATCCCGAAGAGCTTGGACGCGAAGTAAAAGCATGGAATAACGATCGCAATCGAACGGCCAACAAAATAAACTGGCACTTCACCACGAGCGATGCACGCATCAAGCTTCGTCGCCTCTATCCCGAGTTCCTACGCGTGGATAGCCACCAGCCCGCCGCCAAACCAACCAGAATATTTAACTAGTAAACTCAATCTGGTCAGACCACTAGGCTAGGCTAGGCTACTGGCTTGCGGGTTGTGACTCATTTGATTATCGCTGGGAGAATGACATGGCGTTCGAAAGTGTCTCACGTAACCAACCGTGTCCATGTGGAAGTGGGAAGAAGTATAAGCGATGTTGCTACAACAAGGACTTTAAGTATGTGGAAGACGAGCTGGGGACGACTCACCGCCAGATACGCATCGACGAAAACACCGCAGCAATGCTTTTTGATGAGTTGGGAATCGATCCGAAAACAGCGGACCCGGAACGTCTATTATTCGAAGGCATCAACCTCGAACATGTCGAACATGAAATTTCTGAAGCATTAGACAAGGCGGGCATCGACCCGGCGATCGTTTATGCTTTCCAAGAAACCGGTCTCCTCATTTCCGAGGAAAACCAAGATCAATTCTCACAAATTGATCTGGACCTATGGCAATCGAAGATCGACGAATTTCGTTTCAAACAACAAGGCGGAAAAAGGGAACAAAAATTCCCGCTGGGTACCGTAGCGCTGTATGGACCGGACGACGAGCATATGACGAAAATCGTGGCTGCGATTCTTCTCCACCCTAACGCAGAACCGATCTTGGAACGATTCGTGGGGTCGAATGTTTCCCATGACGAGCGCGAGCAAAAATCGATTTTAGAATTCTTCCTGCGATACAACGTTGCTTCGGTCGTACACACGTCCGGCAATATTGGCTGCCCACACGAAGAAGGTGAAGATTTTCCCACTGGTGAAGACTGCCCGTTCTGTCCATTCTGGAAAGGAATGCAGGGATCGGGTGCGTGAAACGGTATGGTCGGCGCTGTCGTCTTGTTCGATAACGCCGCAATGGTGCGAGCAGCCTTGGAGAGTCGATAGTCGTCCAGGCTGCTTTTACAATTTACAAAGCCCATTGGACGCATGAGTTCATTCCTCAAGAAATCGATCTCCACACGGATGTGACTTCCGGCGCTGGCATTTTCGTTCAAAAACCAGGTATTTTGCAAGTGTTGGCTCGGTTGAACACTCGTGCTAAACCACAAATTCTATGTAAGTACCAATTATTTAAATAATTGAGTATATCAGGTTGATTCGAATACGTTCGACTGCAACAATGTTCCCAACGGACTCCGAGGCTCGGAGTAATGCCGTTGACTTTAAGGGAATAGTCACGAGGCTTGACTCTGCAAGTTAAAATTTCCGAAGGGAGCAAGTGTCGTGTTCCGATTTCACGTGTTTCTGATAGCAATCGTTTTTTGCTGGGATTCGTCCTTCTCGGCAGTGCTGGGAATAGATGAGACGCTAAAAACAGTCCAACTATCTAACGGAAGTTCTGTTGCGTTGCGTTGCTTCAAAGACGGTGCCTTTGAATGGTTCGAATCGCCGGACGGTTTTGCTGTTGTGCGATCGCCTGATCGCTATGAATACGCGTTTCCAAGTGAAGACGGCGGTATTGCGGCTAGCGGAGTTTTAGCGGTAGGCGAACCTAAGAAATTACCCTTTCCTTCTGGACTTCGACCTACTCCAGAATTCCTTCGTAAGAAACGCGCGGAGGTCGGCGGGTCAAGCTCTCCGCCCAGCCCCAATCCGATTTCAGTTATCCAACCTAATCGTACTAAACTGGAAGTTTATCTGAAAGGAAACGCAGTCTATTCCTGGTACGAAGACAAGGATGGCTACTCGATAATAGCCATCAGCGGGAAGATGGAATACGCCATTCGCAGTCCATCAGGCGCGCTCATTGGCTGTGGAATTGAAGTTGACTCAATGAAACCGAATGATGCTGGCTTGACTCCAGGTACTCGTCCAAGCGTTGATTTCCTTCGTAAATACAACAACACCCGATAGCAGCAGTGCAGTCGCTTACCAACCCTTTTGCTAGGTAACTATTTCTCTCCCATTCTGACAAAGGAATCCATCGTGAGCAGTTTGCGAATACGATCAAAACTTCTGATTTTCTTGACACTACTGAATGCTATGTTAGTGTCATCGAATTTGATGGCCAACATCGCTAGTCCCTTCCCTGTGGATGTGCAGCAACCAGATGGAACGAAAGTGACGCTTTATTTGAGAGGAACTGAACAACTGAATTGGTATGAGTATGTTCCCGAAATACGTGGCATCCATCGTGCCATACTCGACACGCCTCAGGGATTATCGGTTGGAAGAAATCCGGGTTACACGGTGTTAAAAAACCAGAACGGTCAGTACGTTTTTGCCGGTCGCGACGCGAATGGCGATTGGGCTTCTACAAAATCAGTGGTTGGCAAGGATCAACCTCCGGCAGAAACTCCTCGGCGTTTGTTACCTAATAGCGCGAGGATTAAGGCAATAGTTCAAGCTCGTATGCCAGAAATGGTGGATGCACCCCAGAAGGTTTCACCTGCAGGTGATGTCTCCAATCTCGTGATTCTAATGAGATTCAAGAACCATAAAGAAAGAGCGTTACCAACTGCAAAGCAGTTTGAAATCATTTTCAATAAGGTCGGCGGTGACTCGGTGCTCGCGCCAACTGGTAGCGTGGCTGACGTGTATAGTGAAAACTCGTATGGAAAAATGCGACTACGTTCCACCGTTGTTGGCTGGGTTGACCTCCCAAAGACCGAACAGGAGTACGCAGCCGGTAACAGCGGGCTTGGTGTAAACATACACGAGGCGATCATTGACGCGCTCAAAGCGGTCGTTGCGGGGAGTCTCGCAGATTTCGCGGATTTTGACAACGAAAACGGCGGCACAGGCGATGGACGAATCGATGCGATTACCTTCGTACATTCTGGCTACGCTGCCGAGTTTGGTGGGGTCGACGCTGATGGTACGGATTTGAAGGATCGAATTTGGTCGCATCGTTGGTCGATTCCTGATTGGTCGGGAAATCCCGCAGGAGTCAACGTAAGTGACTACAACATCAATCCCGGTCTTTGGTCAACAAGCGGCAAGGAACCTGGAAGAATTGGAGTCATCTGCCATGAACTCGGTCACTTCTTTGGCCTCCCGGATCTGTACGATTATAGCGGTGCTGGAGAGGGTGTCGGGTCTTGGTGCCTGATGGCCAACAGTTGGGGATTTGATGGCAGCCAATTGCACCCGCCGCACTTCAGCGCATGGAGCAAGATATTCTTGGGTTGGAATACACCGACAGTTCTTAACGCGGCTGGAAAGTACGACGTCAAAGCGACTGCATTAGCCGGCGCAGAGGTATACCGAGTCAATTTTCCTGGCACCTCTGCGAGTGAGTACCTGTTGATCGAGAATCGACAACCAATTGGAAACTTCGAAGGCGGCATTGTTGCAGGCAGCGATGGTGTTAAGGGCGGGCTCGCGATCTGGCACATTGATGACAGTAAAACCGCCAATGATGAACCTGGGTTCCCGGGTCAGTCAGGTTGGCCTGGAAATGGTAAGCACTACTGGGTTGGCTTGTTACAAGCTGACGGTGCGTACGGGCTTGAACAAGGAGTCAATCGAGGCGATGGCGATGATGTTTTTAGAGCTGGTTTCAAAGACTCGCTGAGCTCGGGTACGGTGCCGAACTCGAGTTCATTCGGCGGGGTTACAGTGCCAAGTATTTCTGCGATCTCATCCTCGGCGAGCACAATGTCGTTTAATTTCGGCGAGGTCGACTCAGGAGGAGGTACGACAGATCCGGTAGGCTGCTGCCCATTAGTCGCGAACGCAGTCGTCGAGTTCGGCACAACCGCGACCTCATACTCGAAGATAACCTCGGTAAAAATTGATCTTGCCCAGGACAGTATTGTACATTTGACAGCCAACGGCAGTGTTCAGGCTGATCAGGACTTTGCGTTTACGATTACTCATGGATTCTACAACGAAGACGTTCCCGCCAACGCAAGTGACGATCAGATGTGGTTTTCATCCCTTCGATTCGTGACCCTCGCTCCGACCGCTTGGACGAACTTTGGATCGACTGCCGCAATTTCATTGCCTAAAGGAACTCACACCATCTATTGGAAAGTGTGGGTCACGGCAGCAACTTTGAAATTTGATTCAGGAACGTTGCTTGTTGAAGCTTTTCCAGAAAAGGCGGTGACTTCTCCGAGCTCGCAGGCTGTTCGGATAGCGGGCATGAAATCAGTAAAAGCATCCGACCGTACAGCCGTCGGCAAATCTGACGGGCGCAGCGACCGTCCAACCGTTTGCTGTGATGAGCCGTTTGAGTCATTGCTACAAGTAATCGCCAACTCGGAAGATCTTCCGGAACTTCGACGCGAAGCCGTCAAGAGTGCAGTTGACCTGTTTAAGTTTGACAAAGACGGCTGCGAGAAGCTTGGCAAAACGTTGGCGAAAGTGATTGTTAATGTCGACGACGATGCCGAGGTCAGAAAGGCCGCAGTCGAAGCTGCTCGCGAGATTGTCGAGTTTCCTCCGAAGTAAGCTACTTCCGTTAATTCCACTGCGGGACCGGCGGCGACGCCGGTCCCGCATGCTGCGATGCGCTCCGTTCACCGGTTGCATCGTCGCGCCCCATGTATTCCTATTCGAACTCGCCGCAGAAATCCCGCAGCGCGTATGCCGTGCATAAAAGAAACCTTTCGAAAACTAAACAAACAACAAGTGAGACTGATAATGCTAATGCGTATCGCAACAACGATTACATTCTTGATGCCTGCTTTTTCATTCGCTGATGAGCCGGCGGCATTGGCTCCACGCACACCGGATCCCGTTGTTCGCCGAGTTCAAATTAACGGCGATGGTAGTTTTGTGATTCACGTCTGCGAAGCATTTGCCGTCATCGAAACTCGAGAATCGCGCGTGCCAGCGAATCGAGATCGCCTGGAATACAAGCTGAACGGCGCAGTATTGGAATTGGTCTCGGTCCCTGATACGAGTGAAATAACTGTTCAATACCAGGTCCTTCGCCAGTCGCTTAACAGTCAATCGGTAACGCTCACCGCTGATAAGGTCCGAGCGTTCAATCTGAAAGGAGAAACGATACCGGCACCCGATCTTGCCGAACGCTTCAAAACTCCAACGCCCGCCATTGTTTCGACGTTCGAGAACAGCGTCGTGGATCCGACTTACTTGTCCATACTTAAAGACGACGCTGTGATCCTTGTCATCAGCCAGCAACTAGCCAATTTTGACTCAATCGCGCCTCAAGCTCCGGCTCCTCCGGAAGCTTCTACAAGTCCTGTCGGCGCAACCGTTCGGAAGGCGTCTACGTTGCAAGAGGGAACAGCCGATTATCTTTCCGCAGATTTATACAAATCGCTTTTGGAACTCATAGCAAGCCCAAAGGAAGATTCTCGGCTTCGGTCAGCATCAATCTTGGAATGTACAAAAATTGTTAAAAATTCGCCCGCAAGATGCGCAAGTTTTGCGAAAGTCCTGGCTAAAGTAATCGCGGAAAAGGACGGAGATTTTGAAGTTCGTAAGGTAGCCGTTGAAAGTACGACCCAACTTCAATGAAGCTCAAGATCTGTGGCCTGATTTGACCTTTACTCAGCCGCGTAGCTTAAAGGCTGAATCATGGCTACACCTTATTATCAAGTATCAAGCTGATATGCCAGCAGGAGTGCTCTATGTCAACGAATCTCGACACCAACGAAATCTCATGGATCAATGGGGTTAAGTTATCCGCCAAAACACAGACAGCAACTTGGCTGGTTGCGTTTCTGTTGGCTATTCTTGGGCTATTCTCGGGACGGATAACGGAGTCAATAAGGTTTGCTTTAAACCGCGCGGATCTTCGTACGACGCAGTACGAAGAACTTGCGACTGAAATTAGCCAGTACATTTTCTCCGCAGAGCTGTGTACCGAGTTTATAGGTAGCTCTTCGACAACCAAGGAAACGTTGACAGAGTTGGTGACTGAATATAACGTGAATATCACCAAGTTACGAAAGAAGGAGTTCGTTTATTCCGCGTGGATTCAGAAGTTCTGGGGCAAAAGTCAAGCAGACAAGTTTGAGCAATTTATGAATTCTGTTCGTGCGTACGACACAGCAATCCACTCGATTAACGATGAATTAGGCAAGATCTCTAAAGGCGAAAAAAGCACAATCGATCCACAACGTTCTGTCGAAGTATTAAAACAACTAGAGCCCGCCGTAAAGCAACTCAGGGAACATGGACACGCTATTCTGGCATCGCTGAGTTAACTCCTCAGGACAAATTGGTAATCGCCGTTTTCGGAGAGAAGTACATTGCTCGCGGAACGACAGTTTCCCAAATCACAGCACCGAAGTCTTTAGTATCATTAGCAATTTTTTTACCTCAACTACACTTCAGCCATCCTGCGAGAATGGCTGGTTCACAAGAACCTTGCAGTTGGCGAATTACGAGTCAACTAAGTGAAGATACACGTTGCCGCCAGATTTGTGGAAGAGAGGCGGTGTTCAAACCGCTTCCAGAATTCTGGCACCATGATTGACGATTAAGGACAAGTGGCCCTCGGACTCGACTATTTGTGTCTGGGTGCTGCGTAGGTTTCTTTCCAAAAAACTTACTGTGGATAATGGAGCCGTGGTATCACAACTCCCGATCCACAAGTGAACCGGGCAGACGATGCGCGACAAATCGATGCCCCACGGCCATGGTACGTGCTGGATTTCGTCAATAATTCCTTGGACCCCTTGGCGGGCGGCGGAATTGAAAATCTCGACAAGCGTCGATTCAAAACTACGAGCAACTCGCTGGTCCACGGCCGCAAACTTAGACATGCTCCGTTGCAGTCCCGCCGTCATTCGCGACTGGTTTCGTTGCAGATTGGCAACCCGAGCAAGCAATAAGCTGGCCAGCCGTGGAAAACGTTTGACTTGTTCAATGTCGCGATCAAGCACACCTTCGCCCACCCCTGGCGCTGCTGGAGCGCGCGGCGAAATCAAGGCGAGGGACAGCACTTGCGAAGGGCGCAGGCTCGCACAGCCCAGTGCAAAACGACAACCGGCAGAATAACCAATTGCATGGTACTGCTGGATGCCTAGGTATTCAGTCAATTCAAACGTATCAGCAACATATCTCGAAACTGTATTGCACTTATTGGGATCAGAATATCCGACCCCAGGTCGATCCGCTGCGATGATTCGGTATTGTGATGTGTCAACTTGGCTGAGCAGCAGTTTGACATCGAGAGATGCGGCGGGGGAGCCATGGAAATACACGACCGGCTTGCCGCTGGTTGGGCCAAACTCGCGATAAGCGAGTGCTCTCCCATCCGCAAGGGACAACCGATTATAGATGCCAGATTCAATATTAAATCCGGCTGGCCTGCCATGACAGATCTGGCAAGTCGACGCGACCGATAACGCGATCGCAATCCTCATCTGAAATGCTCTACGATTCATACGATGCTTTGGTGAATGCCAAAATACAATGGAATACTATAGGCTGACTAAAGGATGACGATCTTAAAATCAGCATCGCAAAAAAATCCAAGAGTTACGTAGGCGGGGACTTGAGTGAGTGGGCTTAGAAAAGTGCATTCCCGTTTTGCGCCGCTGTTTTGCTTTATTTTAGGCTCATCCCCGGTTCCAGGTTGATTTCCAACCGTTGTCATGTAAGTGGCTGCCTAGAGAAAGCTGGAGGCTTAGGCAGCCGACTTGGCCTTGCCAGCCGGATATCCAGGCTTCGCAAACTACCCAATTCGATGCGGACTTGTTGTCGTGTTCGTATCAACCCGGAACCGGTGATGAGCCGCCGGAATTTGCCGCTATAATTTAAGTGAGTATTGATCACCCGGTGGATACGGCTTTCAATCGCTCCGCTGCCCAGCGGAATTCCAAGGCTGCGATACTCAACATAGTTCGGACGATTGGTCTTACCGTGCTTGAGCTAGTAATCAATCTCTGTTCGCATCACGACTGCCGCAGGATTCGTCACGCCACTCCGAATCGAATGTCTTTTTCGGTCGATGACGCGATCTTCCGAGATCACTTTTGATGAACCATGCCGTCTTCGTTGATCGGCTCAGGTTGCGGTGTAACTACACGCAAACTATGGCGAATTTTGGTGCGACCGCCATCGATCTGCGCCGATACGCGTTGTGGATCTCATTGCCCGCTGGCAACTTGCCCGCACGCCTCTGCAGCAGTTGCCACTTGCGAAATTTCAGCAAGTCTTCGCCACGCTGATTTAAAATTCGATGCACTGCCTTGACATTCAAGCGGCATGAACTTCCCGCTCCAACTTCACCAGCTCATAAGGATGCTCTGCCAGCCGCTTGCGCTACTGAGGTAACTGCTCGATTTAATCCGCATTGAAACGCCTAGCGATCTTGTCAAACGCGAATGCATTCAATTTCCAATACTAACCCGAGAATTGTGAGAAATGTTACTAAATTGAATCATCTAAACTTGACATTGCTAGCATTTCGAAGAAGTAAAAGTCGCTTTGAACTCTGGGCAACTTTAATGAATTTAACGGATGTAGGTCAGCGGAATTACCAAATCTACAAATAGTTGACCTCCTCCAAGAGACTGGCAGTGGCATTCTCCGAACCCTAATTCCAACAGAGGCAATGAATGCCACCCAAGCGAATAATTGCAGTCGAAACAACTATTCGAAATTGGGCAATACCAATTACAGCAGGCTCAAGGAGGAGCATCTTGCAAAACCATAAAACGATTTTCCTGGCGATGTCTATCGTCGGAGGCATTCTAAACGGATGTGCCTCGATGCAAACTACGTTTTTCACAAGACACGAAGACGACACTCTTTGCAAAGAGTCCGAACATCCGATCAATGGCGTTCCAGTGATGGTCAAGGTGCCCACGCATCTTGAACTCAAGATTCAAGAAGTCGTCCATATCATTCAACAGCCAGATACCGCCAACTTGGAGATCTTAAACAACGCAGGCAAAGCGATCCGGAAGGTGGAGCCGAACTTGCGTTTTACGGAAAAAATGTTTGTTGTGGATCCGAAAAGACCGTTTTCAGGTTCGGCCACGTACGGACTGTCATTCCGAGGAGCAGCAGACTCTACAGGAAAGCCGAATGCTGACAGCGGCCACGGATATTTGAATGGACTCCGCTATAGCGTCGATGATCAAACCATAACTGACGCGAGTGCGCTGTTGGCCAGCGTAGCTCCGCTTCTCGGTGGTGGCGTTAGCACTGACGAGGAAACAGCGGACGCAAAGCTGCATGCTGTCCAGAATGTTCAAACCACCCAGCGCACGATTGCCTACGGTCTATTTGACCTAAGTTCTCCAACGTTTGAGGACGATGTGACAGCATTTGTGGAAATTCATTTAAACTCCTGTTCGCCATGCAACGCCGACTCGTCGTCAGTTCAAGCGGTCTCGAAAATGTTTAAAGCTCCAATATAACCGTAGTTGAATGAATCAAACAAATCTATATGTATCTACAGAATTAAGGCCGGTTACCATGCGTCAGTTCAAATCTAAAACTCTTAATTTTAGTATCGTCTTTCTGTTGCTATGCTCAGTAGGATGCGCCTCATATCGGTCGACTATCATGTCACGTCTACCCAATGATCGACTGCGGCGCAATAGCGATCAATGCGTCAAAGGGATTCCTGTCACCGTAAAAATTCCAACTCACGTTGACGTCACTATCAACGAGGAATATTTCATCGCGCAAGGAGCACCCGCTGACAAAGATGGCGACCTGGACAAAGCGATTATAGTCACTCAGATCCCAAACCTTGGAAAACCACTGCGAACGGTTTCGTTGGTAACCGTCTACACGCCAAAGGTGCTAACAACCAATTTCGTCAGGCCGGCGGCGGGTACATTGGCTATCGGAAACAATGATAGCGATGGAATTACTCTCGATCCGGACAACTATTTCGCGACGATTCAAGCAACCATTGATGATCAGACTTTGAAAGATATAACCGCCGCGATTCCGAATCTCAAAACCGCGTTTGGTTTAAAAAATCCGCTCGCGTCAAAGGTTGCCGCTGGTGGTGAAGCGACCGAATTAAGCGGCTGCGAATCATTTAACAGTGTGATCGCATTCAAAAGATTCGATATTAACATCCCCGGATGGGAAGAAGAGTTGCAGGCGTTTGTCGAACAGCACATCAGTTGTCAACAACAACCTTGCGGACCCGAACCAGGGGCCTGCTATTCAGACGAGCAGCTGACCAACTGAGAATGAACCTTTGACGGCGGCACGACAGTCTTAGTGAAAAGCAATCCGCTTGCGTCTTGCGACGGATTTTTGGCCAAATCGCGTGAAGCTTGTTGAATTGGGGGTTGGACCTAACCATACTATCGAATCTGTTCCAACCAATTTCAATTCTTTTGGGGAAACTAAGATGGCGAAGGTGCAACCGAAAAAAGCTCATCCGAAAGCACCGGTGGAGCGGGGTCGGAAAGTTTCAAAAAGCAGTACCCCCGCCGCTGCGGCACCGAGAAAGCGGACTCAGATCAAAAAAGCAGCACCTTTGCCTACTCCCATCGTGACCACCGATGTCGCCCCTGGAGATTCGCCGTTCCGCGTATTGGTTCTAGGTTCAAACGAAGAGGTTCTTGCCTATCTGGCTATTAATAAGGAACAACTGGCAAAACAGTATAAAAAGGTTTCGCGAGTGCTTGCAAAGTGGAAGACAGCGCTCAAAAGCGGCAAGTATGGCAAAGTCACGGGTTACGGCGTCGAGTTCTATAAGAAGCGTGGTTTAGTTGTGATGCCGCCAGAGTATTGCATCTGTGTATCAGTCGCCGTGAAAACACCTCCACCTCATATCCGCAATTTACTTGAAAATTTCGATCCTTACTCAACGCCAAAAAAACGCGGCAAGAAAATCCATGAACTGCCGAAATCTTGGGAGGGCATCAGGGTCAAGGTTGTGGAGGCGAATTGTTCGTTTGCGCTCATCGGAACTTCAGCCAGCGGAAATATCGCGCCCCCAACCGCAGTAAGCAATCCATTGACGGGCGGTTCAGCCATCAGCATGGATGCGGTCAACAAGTGGGGCACTCTCGGGATTATTTTTCCAACACAAAAAGGACTGTTTGGTTTGTCGTGCAAACATGTCGTGGATGCGGGAGAAGTGCTTCAACCACCCTTCAAGGCGATCAGCGCGACGGTCCCCAAACGCAAAGTGGGTGGTGTTCAGAAAAGTAAGACCGATGCAGCGGCTGGCGTGGATGCCGCGTTGATCCTACCTAAAAATGTATTATCTGCCGAAGGAGTCGAGGGGGATCAAATAGTCAATTTAGCCAGTTTGTTGCCCAATTTTCGCATGGTGGTGGAAGCGGACCGCAATAATTGGAGTCAATTGGGGCATCGTAATGTGATCTGCCGAGGTGCAAGGACAGCTAGGGTGGTGTCAGGGGAAATAATTGACACAGATTGCAGCATCACAATTGACGGCGTTGATTTTCAACATTTGATTCGAGTACATGCCACGCCTGCATCCGCAGCCATTGTTGACAAAGGCGACAGCGGTTCCGCCTTATTAATGCTCGACGGCGCATCTTTTATATGGATTGGTGTAGTAGTTGGAATGATCGATCCAAATGAATTGGTTGCTTGCCGATTGCCAAAATGTCTTGAGCTGTGCGGCCTGAAGCTCAGCGACTTTGATCCTGCCCGTACTTGGCCAGACCTAAAATGAATGTTAAACAACAACAAAATTGGGCATTCTTGTGCGCGTGCTTCGTCGTACTCTTTTGCCCTGCCGAATATGCTTTTTCGCAGCTACTTTACGGCCGCATTCGCCCGAATGTGCAAAGCACTTCTGCGGAAGTGCGCGTGGCAAAATTGGCGAGTCGCGGCAAAGCCTACTTCTCGACTAGCGGACTCATCGCTGTTCCGTTACAGATCGGCAATGCATCTGACTGGCATGAATTGCTCAGTCAACGATATCCATATTATCTTAATACTGTAAAAATCCGCTCATCTCCACTTTTGGGCTTTAATTCCAAATCGTTGATTGGCAGGTATGCGGATTTGAAAGCCGGTGACCCTTCACAGGTACGCTGGATCATCTTGAGTCGTGGCAACAACCGGTGGTATATCCCAGAAAGCTATTTTAGCGAGTATTTGGCTAAAGATATAATTGTTGAAATGAGTGATATAATTTATTCAGAGGATATTCACGAGGTCACAAAAAATAATCAAACCGTACCCAACACCGTAGGCAATAGAAAACCAATATCATTGGTATCGCGTGTACCTTTCACTGAATCGTTGAGTGTCGTGCTGCGCAGAAAACCCGGAGAATCCGACCCTAGCGAAATAGGCGACACCAACATCATTTTTAAAGATGACTTTGCAACAAAGCCTGCGGATAAACAACTCGTTGCATTCCGGCAATTATTGGATGCCCAGTTGATTCAAGTCGTCGTCGTTGCTCATGTTGATACAAAGAGTCGGCAAACACTAAACTTTATTGTTCCGATTCCCACAACGACGGTCTATGGTGCCACGGGCCTTGAGGAGTACTGGACATTATTTAAAGCGAAGATCAACGATGGTGACACAATCACGTTTACGCGCCGCGAATACCTTCCGATTGTGCAAACCCATGTTCGCAATCAATTGGATCACAACGATGATGAGCTAGCAGAGTCGTCGCACGATTGTTTAATCAAACGACGACAATCACGTATACAACATGCACACTAGTTCAACTCAGGCTCTGCGATTGAAAGTCTATATGGTAACAAGGCAAAGTGGCGAACTGGTCGCTGAGTTTCCCGATGCCGGCGTGGGCGGGAGCCTGAAATGCTCGAAATCTGCGCTCTGATAGTTCAAAACAAGTTGCATAGTTGCACCGCAGATAATTTTTTAGTCTAATTTTTTTCACATCCCTCACGCACATCGCCTGGCTTCAGAACGTGAAGGGAACTTGCGTTAATCAATTTAGTTTGCGTCGTGCACCGAAATACAAAGGACAAAAATGCGATCAAGTAATAACAAGAGTTCATTCACACCTCATGGCGGTGGCATTCGTGGTGCCGATGTGCGCCGACAGTCTTCCTTATTTGAAGGTCGGTTTGGTCGAATGTTTCGTGAGTTGCCTCCCGCTAACCACTCCAAGTCTGCATTGTTGGCCCTTGGGATGGCCATGACAGCCGACGCAGAAGGGGCAGAAGACACTCCACCAAAACCCAAGGCTGCGCCTGAAAACTCAGATCGCATCCAAGATGACGAAGAAAATACGGGCATTGATGCTGGATATACCTACTTGGGACAATTCATCGACCATGACATAACATTCGATCCAATGTCGAGTCTGATGCAGCAAAATGATCCCGAAAGTCTGGTGAACTTTCGCACGCCGCGTCTTGATCTGGACAGTATGTATGGACGTGGCCCAGCGGATCAACCCTACATGTACCTTGGCGACAAGTTTCGACTTGGGAAACAACTCTTGGCATTAGACATGCCCACACCCTCACGCGATTTACCGCGTTACCAAGAGCCAGGTGAGCCACCTTTCCCGAACAACAGTATACCGGCACGCGCACTGATCGGTGACAAGCGAAACGACGAGAATGTGATCGTATCGCAATTGCACGGTGTTTTCTTGCAGTTGCATAACAGGTTTGTTGACGACCTCAAGCCCAAGGGCGCAACTTTTGATGACGTGCAGCGCATGGTACGGTGGCACTATCAATATGTAGTGTTAAATGATTTTCTGCCACGTATCTGTGGCAAGGAGATCATTGATGAAATCCTGCCACACCGACTAGAGAGTGCCAGCGCGGCTTCGAAAAAGCCGAGACTGAATCACTTCCGATGGAAGAATTCGCCATACATGCCCCTTGAGTTTGCAGTGGCGGCTTATCGTTTTGGCCATTCGATGGTTCGGCCTATCTACAGGCTTAATAAAGAGCTCAATGGCGGCGACGATCCGCGCTATGCGACACAAGATGAAATGGACCGTGGACTCGCTGGTCGTTTCTTTATTTTTGCGGGCGTAGCACAGCGCGCACTCAATGGCTTTGGCGAGTTCCCAAGCCAATGGGCGATCGATTGGAGCTTGTTTTTTGATATCGACGGATCTGGTTCCAAGGGGGGCAAAGAACGCTCGCAACCGGCTTACAAGATTGATACGTCCTTGGTGAATCCGTTGGGGTTTTTGCCGGAATTTTCTAAAATTGAGCCGCTGGTTCCACCACTCTCAATCGGCCAATTGCAACCCAGGCCGTTGGATGGGGCGAATGATCCGGCAAACCTTGCGGCACGCAACTTGTTTCGCGGCCTGTCTATGCAAATGCCCAGTGGCCAAGCGGTTGCGCGTGCCATGGGACTTCCCGTGATTGCGGACTGTGACTTGAAAGTCGGCAAAGCGATTGTTGACGAGTGGAAAAATGCTGACCCGATAACCAAGATTGATCCGTCTTTCGCTGACAATGCCCCACTTTGGTACTACGTCTTGGCAGAGGCTCAACATTACTGGTTCCAGCGCGCGTCGAAGTCAGGAAGCAAGGGGGACCTCGAGCCTGTGACTCTTGGACCAATGGGCGGGCGCATTGTGGCTGAAACGCTCATCGGTCTAGTCTTTGGCGACGGTTATTCGTACCTGCAACAAGATCCGAACTGGGAACCGCTTGTCGGAGGGCGGCACGTAACCATGGGGCAACTGGTCAAATACGCACTCACCGGTATCAAATGAAGACGATTGAAGTTGTTTGTCCATTAACAGGTTTATGATCAAGCCAGTCTGAAATAACCAACGCGGACTCACACCGCATTGGTAAAGCTGGCGGTTGAATTTGACTACTCCGAGAGTGCGATGATGCACTCTCGGAGTACGAAGTATTACTGACTCTAACGGATCTTAAGCCCTGGTTTTCCGCAAAAAAAAACGTTGTCGCAGCGAGATTCCAAATTTGTCATCCTTTTGGGACTCGCCTTAACCGATCAAGCGAGTGACAAGAGCTTCACAGAAGCATACGGCGTATTCCAAAAGGAGCGCTGGTGTATAGCCTTTAGGCGACTCTTTTTTGGGATCGAAAAGGCGGCTAAAGCCTGGACACCAGCGCGGCCAAGCGAACCATCACGTCTCCCCCTACGTTCTGACCATGAACGGAAAACCAGGGCTTAAAATCCGTTAGAGTCAGTAAAGTATTATAATGTGCCACGACGGAATTTGAAATTTACGCTTAACTAACCAGCGGAGAACTAATCATGCCACGCGTTTATTATGGTACACGGCAAGAACCAAGTTTTGATTTAGAAACCAGCTCCGATTTAATTGCGGTCAGAACGCATAGTCGCCAGTCCATTATGTTGCGAGGCCCGGTACCTTTGCCGGCTTCTGCGGAACTGGATGACGGCGAACTGGTCGCTGAGTTTCCCGATGCCGGCGTCGAAGTGTATCGAGTGGACGCAGGCCAGCGATCTGTTCATGATCGTAAAATGGCTTTGCGAGCCGCACCGGACGTTCGCTTCGCTGGCGACGTGCTTGTGCAGCCCGACACCGGCAGGCCTATTCTCTATACCGAGAATCTTTATGTGCGTTTTCAGCCAACGCTTGATGCGGACAAATGCGAGCAACTACTTCGCGATGCGGGCCTAATGGTCAAACGTTCGCTCGACTTCGCAGATAACGCTTATTTCGCGACTGCTCCGGAAGGAACGGGACAACAAGTGTTTGAGATCGCAGAACGCTTACTTGCTAAATCAGAAGTTCTTTACTGCCATCCAGAACTGATTCAGCCTCGAGTCGCAAAGCTGATTTTTCCTCAGCAGTGGCATTTGAAAGCGACCATATTAAACGGTGCTAACGTCAACGCGCATGTCAATGTGGAAGAGGCGCATTCGGTTACTCTCGGTGAACTGGCGACGATCGCCGTTATCGATGATGGAGTTGATATTGATCATCCCGAGTTTTCAACACAAGGCAAAATAGTCGCACCGCGTGATGTCACTCTTCAGTCAGACGATCCTCGACCTAAATCGATTGACGATATGCATGGTAACGCCTGCGCTGGTGTGGCATGTGCCTCAGGTGTTGACGGTGCGTCTGGTGTTGCCCCTAGGTCAAAGCTCATTCCAATTCGGTTGTCATCTGGCCTCGGCTCGGTCAGCGAAGCAGATGCATTCAAGCACGCAGCGGACCATGGAGCCGATGTCATCTCCTGTAGTTGGGGGCCGCAGGATGGACTTTGGTTCAAACCTCAAGACCCGCTTCACAACCATGTTGAACCACTTCCGGCCAGCACGCGCGATGCGTTGCTGTACGCGACAACGCATGGCCGTGGCGGTAAAGGTTGTGTGGTGTTTTTTGCTGCTGGCAACGGTCGCGAGTCGGTGGACAATGACGGCTACGCGAGCTCGCCCATGGTGATTGCTGTTGCCGCGTGCAATGATACGTCGCGCCGCAGTGTGTATAGCGATTTTGGCAAAGCGGTGTGGTGCTGCTTCCCAAGCAGTGACTTCGGCTTTGCACCGTTTCAACAATTAGATCCTTTGACTCCTGGTATATGGACGACTGACCGCGTCGGAGCAAGCGGATACAACAATGGAAATACGGCAATCGGGGATCTTAAAGGCAATTACACCAATAGCTTTGGAGGCACTTCAAGTGCTTGTCCAGGTGCCGCTGGCGTGGCAGCCCTGGTAATTTCTGCCAATCCAACGCTGACCGTGGCTGATGTGCGTGATATCCTGCGGCGAGCCTGCATCAAGATTGACCCTCAAAACGGTCAATATGATCAGGATGGTCACAGTCCCTTTTACGGCTACGGTCGCTTGGACGCGGGAGCCGCCGTCAAGCTCGCAAAAGAAAAGCTGGGACGCCTATCCGTATTTTCAAAGCTAGTAAATATCCCCATACCCGACTTGGGACGTATCGAAGAATCGGTCGACGTCGGTGAAGCAGCCATTGTCGAAGGTGTCATCGCTTCGGTTCGTTTGCAGCACACCTATATCGGCGACCTCGTAGTAACGCTCCTTCCACCGTCAGACAGCGGACTTGCGAAAGTAGTTCTTCACAACCGAACTGGTGGTCGCACCAAAAATCTTGATCGTCAGTACAGTGCGTCTACCACTCCTGCGCTAGCGGCCTATGTAGGCAAGTCATGTAAAGGAACGTGGACATTTGTTGTCGAGGATAAAGAATCGCAGGATTCGGGAAGTCTCATACAAATTGAACTCCAATTGTTGATCCCTCCCGTCCAGCGAATTACGAGCGCACCGACGACAGATGCCAAAGCCACCAAAGCCACTGTCGCGGCAAAACGCGCTACGCCAAAAAAATCCGCCAGCCAAACTAAGAAGAAGACTACGAAGAAGGCAAAGAGGCGATGAGAGGCTGACGAACGGGTAATTGTGCGGCTGCCAAGTCAGTCAGGCGCTGGTAGCCGCAGTGCAAGCACAAGGAGAGTACGCGGTCGTTGGCACTCGCCCAGATCGCGTGGAGCTGCCGGTGCGCCGATTTAATTCCATTATCTCGCCGCGAGCGGGGCTTGTCCCAACACCGTGAAGGATAATTTAGCGGAATGGCGCGAGCCATCCGGTGCCTCAAGCTTCAGAAAGACCGGACGGCTCGCGCCATACCGCTAAAACCGTTTAATTTGCTGATGAAAATCCTTCACGGCGCTGGGCTTGTCCTGCCTTGTAACATGTCGCAACAGACTTTTGGAAATAGGATTTCGACAATTCATGGAAGTCTCGCGCCGAAAATTATGCGATATGCTGTAGCATGTGACGTTCATTTTTGATCGCTGCGTCGAAAGCCCCTTCACTGATAGCGAGAACGGATAATCGCAATTCGGGATAACCGCGTTTTGCAATTCTCGCGAGAGATTGTTCGCGTTTGTAGGTCAAAGATTGATCCATTTTGTTTCCTTGTGTGGTAGCCACAATCGAAAGAACCAAACTAGGCTAGGATGCAAGACGGACCAAAAGACTAGAGAACACAAATGATACGAATCAGCAGAATAGAGATCGATAATTTTAAATCCTTGGTTGATTTCTCCATCGATTTACCGAAATTTAGTGCCGTTATCGGACTGAATGGATCAGGGAAGTCGACGCTTCTCCAGGCGATCGATTTTTTATCGCAACTCAGTCTCGGAGGCATGAAGGAATGGTTTGCCGAACGAAAATGGAAACCATCTGACGTCAAATCCAAACTGAGCCCTAAAAAGAACATCGAGTTTCGTTTGGAATTCTCCAACGATGATGACAATTTAGTCGGTGTATGGGAGGGAAGTTACAACCCGTCCAAGAATAGGTGTTTCAAAGAAAAATTTGAGTCTCCAACCGACTGGATACATGTTACGAAAGATACACTTGATATCGGTGGCCAAGACCCTGTCGCGATAACCTTCGAATACGAAGGATCTATTGTTTCGCAACTTAAGACCGATCTTGTTCCACTCACAATCCGAAATACTCTTGCGCTAATCAAGAATGTTCAGTCACTGGACCTACTGTCGCCCGAGTGGCTTCGGCAGCGAACACGCGAATCGTCGGGAACACTTGGATTGGGTGGACAGAACTTGGCGTCTTTTGTCCATGAAATGAAAGAACAGCATCGGCTTGAATTGGCTCACAAATTGATGCAGATCTATCCGCGACTTTCGGCACTTCTATCGAAGCCGCTTCGCTCTGGCTGGAAGCAGATTGATATTCAAGAAGAGTTTCAAAGCAATGGATCGTCAGTAAAAATGACAACCGAAGCAAGGCACGTCAACGACGGTATGTTGCGATTGATTGCAATCCTGGCTGAGTTAGCATCTGAACATCAGTTCCTGCTTTTTGACGAAATCGAGAATGGTATCAATCCCGAACTTGTCGAATTTCTGCTAGCGAGTATGACTGGCTCGAACAAGCAAGTCCTTGTAACAACTCATAGCCCGATGATTCTGAATTATCTAGAGGATGATGTTGCCAGGAAGGGTGTTCTCTACCTTTACAAGGATCAACAGGGCCATACTCATTCGATTCCGTTTTTCTCCATCCCATCGCTTGCCGAAAAGCTTTCTGTCATGGGGCCGGGCGAAGCGTTTGTTGATACCAACCTTGTTCAATTAGCGAACGAAATTGCAGCGATTGCGGAGGAACAGTGACATGTTCTTCCTGTTCAGCGGAGAGGGGCCAACGGATCTCGGCGGCTGTAATGCTCCCGTCGATATGTGCCAAGGTGATGAGTACGGTCACGGTCCAATGACCGTGGTTGTCGATCAAATCATTTTGGGGCGACATCACTATTCGTTCCTTGAGTCGGGCCAATATGGATTCGTGCCTAAAAGTACCCTGACAGAACGCGCGTCGAAATTGAAAGCAGATCGAAAATCACTCAGATTACCTGGAGCAAAGACTCCTAAGGAGACGCGTTATTTTTACGTCAATGCGAGGGTGCTCTCACGCATTGCGTTGGAACTAGAGGGACAGCTAAACGACGAGGTAGTTGCCGTTTTCTTCCGTGACTCGGATGGGGTCCAGAATTCGGACCGAGGGCTTTGGAACGACAAGGTTCAGTCGATGTACAGCGGATTTGATGCCGAGAAGTTCGTTCGAGGTGTGCCGATGATTCCAAAGCCGAAGTCGGAAGCATGGATCTTGTGTGCATTGAAATATGGTTACAAGGGCTGTGAGACTTTGGAAGAACGATCTGGCAATGATCACTCACCTAATTCACTGAAGAGGGAGCTTGAAACTCATAATGACGGCTATCTAGCCGCCGCAGTACTTGTTGAATTGGTCGCAAATCGGACGATCGACGTTGACAGACTAACGCTTCCAAGTTTTCTCGCCTTCCGTCGTCGCCTGGAGCAAGTGATATGAAGCACTCATCCCGAAAGAACGCTTGGCAAACTATAGCGAATCCGCCTGATTCCAAACTTCTTCCGAGCGCAAAATAAAAACATGGATACCAAGCATATTCGATCAGTGCTTTTCAGCAACGAGCTCAGGAACGACTTCGTCGATTGGTCCCAGGCCCGTGGCAAACTGCAGTTCGTTCATCGTCGTTTCGGTCTCTCGCATACTTCCGGCGACTTGGTCGATTTGGCCGGAGATGAAGTCCGGCTCCTGGCGATTGACGGCGAGCTCAGCCAGCGTGCGGATCTTGTTTTCTAGCCGGTCAATTTCAAGACCAACGAGCTCGTGGTTGTCCAGGGCCTTTTGGTAGTTTGCCAGACGCTCCTGGCAGGTTTGTAGGTTGTCTTCCAGGGTGTGGCGGATCTTTTGCGTATGGGGTGATGCGTCGTTAGCCGGAAGCTGCGCCAGCCGTTTTTCTGTTTCGCGGATATCCGCTTGAATACGCTCCACACTGGTCTTTTCCAGGAACTTTGCTAAGGCGAATTGCGTGAACAAGAGCCGCAGAAAAATCCAGAGGAGCTTGTCGAGGCCGGCAAGCTGAAAGGAATCAAGCGTATCGCGGAGATCGGCACCGTCTGACTGCTTGATCTCGCGGGCAATCTGCCGCAATTCAAGACACCGCGTACGAAGTTGCTCGAAGCGGGCGAGCGACTGCTTCGGTAGGACTTGCATAATCTGTTGCAGGGTTTGTGCCGATGTCTGAGAACCTTTTGTTCGCTGCTGGGCTGCTTCCTGGGCGTCAACATAGGCTTGAAACTTCGGATGCGTGCCCAGCAATGCTACGTAGCCGATTTCAGCCGCCATCAAGAGCGGCAGCAGGACATCGCCGAAGCCGCTGAGCAGCGCGATGCCGAAGCCGCCGCCGATAGCCAGCAGATTCCAGCGGTTAAGCAGCACCGTGTTGAAATACTTGGTCAGACCCACCTGGGCACTCACGTTTTGGGGGCGGATTTCTTTTCTAGGTTCGTCAGTCGGTCCCGGAAATAGTACACGGTTTCTAGGAATCGCGGTTCGCGCTGCATTAAATTGGCTGGTTGGTTCGGCGGCTCCACCGCCACTTCTTCCAGAATGGTGCCGGGCGAATTGCTCATCACGTAGATTCGGTCGCCGAGAAAGACCGCCTCTTCGATGGAATGGGTAATAAAAAAGACCGTGGCTTGGACCTCCCGCCAAAGCTTAGTCACCAAGTCCTGCATGTTGAGCCGCGTCGAGGGATCGAGCGCCCCGAACGGTTCATCCATGAGGATGATCCGAGGATGTAGGATGAGGGTGCGGGCGATGGCCACCCGCTGACGCATACCGCCGGAGAGCTCGTGGGGATATTTGTCGGCGTCGGTATCTACATTCAGACCGACTTTCCTAATCCATTCCAAGCCAATCTCGTTCCGTCGCTGCCGTGGGACACCCATGCACTCCAGACCAAAGGTGACATTCCCCAGCACCGAGCGATGGTCGAAGCTGGTGTAGTCCTGAAACACCATGCCACGGTCCGCCCCGGGACGCTCTACCTGCTGCCCCATGACCATGACTTCGCCAGTCGTCGGTGGGTGTTGCGGCGCGAGCCCGGCGATCAACCGCAGGATGGTGCTCTTGCCGCAGCCGCTAGGGCCGAGAATACAGATGAATTCTCCCTTATTCGGCCGGTCTTCGACGACAAAGTTGACATTGCGAATAGCGGTGAATTGGTTCGACTGTCCCGCGTTGTAGGTCTTGGTCACGTCGCGGAACTCAACAACAGCCGGGAAGTCAAGCTCCTGCGACTTGCGGACGTGTTCTAACTTCTGTCCCATTCCGATGGGCAGTGTGGAAAGAGGTGGGGCGGTCGAGAGAGTCGGCGCAGGGTCGGTCATCCCTTTCCTTCCTTCATGCTAGACGCGAGTGGCGGCTGATCGTTTATAACGGGAGGCCACTCGGTACGGCGGAACAAGCGTTTCAGGTCATCCCACAAGTGCAGGACTTGGCGGACTAACAAATACAGAATCCCGTCGCCACCGTATTGATGGGGAAAAAGCTTTACCTGGACCCAATACAAGAACTTGTCGATCAGAAATGCCACAAGTGGAATGATGAGAATGATTAGGTAAATGCCCGGCCGGATGCCGCGCCTCTGGAATTCGTTAATTTGAAAACCCAAGCCACCAAAACCGGCGCTGTACTTGATCGATTCGGCCAGCATGATATAGCCAAACGCGAGCCCGAACAGCAGGCGACAGGAGTTGAAGATCGACGGGAAAGCGAGGGGAACAAGCACCTTTATAATGGCTTGCCAGCGGTTAGCGCCGAGCGTGTAGGCCGTATCAACGTACCGCTCGGCAACATCGGCGATGGCCTGCGCGGAGTCCGAAATGATGAACGCCACGCAAGCGAAAAAGATAAAACCGATCTTTTGCAATTCACCATCACGAATGACGAATAGGAGCAATGGCAGCAAGGCGGCAATGGGAATGTTCCGCCCGAACATGATGAGCGGCGCAAGGAACGCATAAACCCGTGGGAAGCAGCCCGCGGCCACGCCGAGCGGTACACCCAAGGCAACCGCCAAGAGAAAGCCGAGTGTCACTCGGCGAAGCGTGGTGAGCGTATTTCCAATTAGGGTTAGTTCTCCCGGTCTTTGGCTCCAAAGTTCGCCGAACTCGCTAAAGGTCTCATGCGGGCTGGGGAGTGTTGTCGATCCCACGATCCGCGACTCATCACCTTCTCCAAGTGTTAAAAGCCACCAGACCGAAAGGAAGACGGCGATAAACGAGGCTCCTAACAAAACCCCTTGCCATTGTGGGATTGGCTGGCGAAGTACGAACCAATCCTTTCTTGGCCGACGCAACGTGGACCGCTCCCCGCCCTGATCGGACGTAGTCGACGCTGTCTCCGCGGGGACATGGTCAGCCATCTCGTCGATCCTTATCGTCACTGCACTTCGGCGGTGTAGACCTTGATTTCAACACGGCGATTCTTAGCCTGATTGAGCGCGTCGGACGCGTCCGCCGGGACGGACCATCCCAGGCCATCTACATTAAACTTGTTGGGGTCGAGTTTGAACTTTTCGATGACGGCTTCTTTGACTGAATTAGCGCGGTAGAGCGACAGCTCCTTAACATCTGCTTCCGGAATCTTGCCTTCCATCGAGCTGTCGGTGTGCCCTTCAATGATGATGCGGGCTTTCCCGAATTGTCCGGCGAGCTTCCCAATCTCTTCGATGACATAATCGACCTTGGGATCGTAGAGCGTTTCCACCGACGTTCCAGCTTCCTCCTTCGTGATTTTCTTGTGCAAGTCCCAGGTATTGGGAAAGAAGTGAATGACGACGACGTTGGTCAGCACTTCCTCGGCCCCGCGGACGTCCGTCGTCGTCTTGGGGACGAACTGCACCGCGCTCTCGTCCTTTTGTGACTTGTATTTCTCATCACTCCCCAGTTTGGCGATGATCGAGAAATCCATCACTTGGTCGAAGGGTACCTGCAAATTGCGGACGTTACGAATGGTGCGATAGAGATAATAAGCTTGGTTCCAGACACGCGCGAAGTTGGTCGAGTTGTTCTGATTGAGGAAAAACTGATAGTTCTCCGCCCAGTTCGTACTATGGGCGTCTCCCAGCATCCCCAAAGCATCAGCCGGCTTGAGGCCGTACCCTTCCGCCATCAGCTCCGCGCACTTTTGCTTGTTGGCGTCCTGCTTGAGGTCCGACATCCCGTCAAAAATACCCCGGACCAGCGATTCACAAAGGTCAGGGTGTTCCTTGGCAAAATCGGCGCGGGCAAACCACACGTCGGCGATCAGCTTGTTAGCCGTCGTAGTATCGACCAGCATCCGATTCCCCTTGATCTCGGAAAGTTTGTAGATGTCCGGTGCCCAGGAAACCGCTGCCGAAATGTCCTTATTGGAATTGAACGCGGCTGCGGCCTGGAATGCGTCGCCGGTAAAAACCATGTTCACTTCGCCCGGCTGCACCCCACCTTGGACGAGCATGTTGAGCAGAAAGTAGTGCGAGGGGGAATTCTGCGCTAAGGCGATTTGCTTGCCGCGGAGATCGGCGACCGTCTTGATGTTGTCACGCACGACAATCCCATCGCCACCGTTGGACCAGTCGATCTGCTGGTAGACGCGCGGCATGATGCGGCTGTCCTTCGGCTTGCCGGATGAATCGACGAAACCGTCGACGATCAGCGGCAGCATATCGAGCGTGGCCCAGCCAATGTGGACATTGCCAGCCGCATAGCTGTCGCGCATCTCGACTGGGTTATCAATCAGCACCAGTTCGACCTTGAACTCCTTGCCCTCGGGCGTCTTCCACACCTTGACGGGCTTGAAGCCATCATTGGCGTAGATGATCGGTGCCCACCCGGCCCAGACGTTCAAAGCAAACTTGACCGTATTATCCTGCAGCGGAGCATAGGCGGCGGTGCCCTTCACTTCCGGCAGTCGTTCGGAAGGCTTGAACGTGTATTCCTTGGCGGTCATGATCCCTTCGTCGCTGTGCGCTTCGGCAGCCACCGGGGTTCCATTGTTCGGCTGCTTGGAACTGTCAGGCTTCACCCCCAATAGAGTAGGGTCGATGGTTGCTTGTTTCTCGTCTGGCTTGTCCGGTTTGGCGGAGAAGACGTCCGCCCGGTAAATCGCAAGCCCGACTAGGCTCATGATGACTAGGCCGACCGCGACGTAGAAACTGACTTTGGGTTCTGCAGCCATTTTTATTCTTGCCAACAAAGAAGAGGAATTGGACAACGCTTCAAGACTTATCCGCGGAAAACCGTCGTGGGGCGTGCGGACTGAAGCATGTGAAGCGTTTGCATGATGTTATAAGCGGATAATTCACAGAGCAGCTTGGTTACCTTGGCATGCTGGGCATCGGAGAGTTCGCTTTCGACTTCCTTCATGGCGATGACAAGCCGCTGCTCCTGCGCGTCCCGTTCTTCGCGGTCCACATGGCCGTCTGCCATGGCGTCCATGAACGTGGTCAGCCGCTGCGTGAATTGGTCAATGAGCGGTGCCTGGCTGGCTTCATCAAGCCAACTCTGCCTGCCGCCAGCAGTTTGATTTACCATGTTGCGATCTCCTCGTGAGTGATTCGGTGATTGTAGCGGATTCTTGTCAACAAAATGGACCAGTGAGCGTTCGCGTCAATTCTCAATGAGTTGACGAATGCCCACCATTCGCTCTTGCAGCTTTGATCGAGCGTCGGGCTCGGCGATTCTTTTTTGCCAAGTGAGAGGAAGGAAACTCCGCTCGGTGCATTCCAGCACTGCGGCGATCTCCTGCATCTCCTTCTCCAAGCCTTCGGATGAAGGAATGAACTCCTCGGTGGCCGATTGCAGATCTTGCTTTTCGACGATTTCGCGTCCAGCAGCAAACGCTTTCCGGCGTGATGTCAGCAAGATGCTTTCCAGATCGGCCCCGCTCAATTGTCGCTCAGGAGACACGTCGGGCAGCGCATCGTCCGCCAGCTTGGCCTTATTTTTCTTTGCCATCGAGCGAAACATTTCGGCGATCTCCGCAGCGTCCTGGGGCGCAAAGAGCGGGATGTGAACTTCGCAACGACCTTGCCGTTTGAGATCGATCGGCAACAGGTCGGGTCGGCAAGTTAACAGCATCCAGATGATCTGGCCGCGATAGCGAGTATCACCCATCTGCTGGGCAATCATTGAAAAGACCCGGCCGGATGTGCCAGAGTCGCCCGTCGCCTGACGGTCGCCCAGCGAAGCATCGGCCTCGTCGACGATCACGACGACCGGCCCGAGCGAGCGTAGCACGTTGAGGACTTGCTCCAAGTTTCCTTCCGTTTCTCCCACGTACTTGGAACGAAAATTTCGCAGCTTGACGCAGGGGATTCCGATCGAGCCAGCGTAGCATTCCGCCAGAAACGTCTTGCCGGTGCCAACGCTGCCGCAAAACAAATAGCCCATCGGTGCCATTTCCAGCCGCCCCTGCGTGATCCACTCCGCGTCCTGTTGCAGACGGTGCTTAGCCACTGTCTGGCCAACAATCAGGTCGAGCGTGTGCGTGGGCTCAATGAATTCGACCAGACCCTGGCACTGTCGCTCGATCATGCTCTTCTTGAGCTTCCGGAACTGATTGGTTTCCATGCCGCGAGTGCTGGCTTGCGAGAGGACCACGTTGAGATTCACGAGGTTCAGGCCGCTCGATGTTTGCGCCAGACCCTCCGGCGTGAAGGAATTGAGCGGCTTGCCGCTCACCAAATCGGCAGAAAAACCACCGGCGGCTAGCGCCTTGCCGCTCACTAAATCGGAAGTGGGAGGGGACTGGCTTGCGATAAATCTCCGTCGATCGTCAACGCTGGGCAGAGGAATTTCGATAGCCGCGACATACGGATTTTGAACAAGCCGCTCACTGAGTTCCGAAAGCTTTTCTGTAATGAGACAGAAGGCAATGTTGAGCCGCTTGATATAAGGATTGGCGGCCCAGCCAATCATGCGTACTAGACGTGTGGCTTGTCCACGAGCGAGCGAGGCCAAATCTCCCGTGGGTAGCAGGTACTGGGCATGCTCGAACAAGAATGCTGTCCGTTTGCGATTGTCCAAATTTTCCTCAAGCAAGTTTCGCTGCACTAACAGCTCCACTTGATCGAGCATCTTATCCGGGTCGCGGCTCCAGGAGCTTGGCAGCCCCAGGATACTGGTAACGGGCTGCATCATCCCTTGCAGTCGTTTGGAATTACTTCCTGCTATCGGGCGCAGGCCGCGCCCTAGATCGCAACCAAGCACGATATCCCATGAGCCAAAAAGTTGCGTGGCGAGAAAATCGCTCAGGTTGACGAAGGTGTCCTTGTCGGTCCCCTGGCAACGCACCAAGTCATGGACGTTTCCGTACAGCACGAACACACAGATCGTACCGGAGAAATACATCTCCGCCATTTCCTTGGCCCAGGTGGGATACCACTCGGGAAGTGCTGGCGTGGTGACAAGAGTTACCGGTTCGGGCATGTGGTATAACTTTTATAGGTACTTCGGTGCGAACGCTCATCAAGGTGCCACTTACCGCTCAGAACTTGATCGTTTCCTTCTCCGGTCCCAGTTCTTTGGCCACTTCTTGCACGGCGGCGGTTTCCGGCGTAACGAGCCCCATATCGACTTCGAACTGGCGGAGGGCTTGGTCGGCCATTGCGCTCTCCACCGCCTGCTCGCGCTTGATGTCCGTCACTCCTTCGCTCGATAGATCCGCTGCGACCCGGACCTTCGCCCGGTTGAGCCCGATCTTATCCTGGATGACGTTCTCGATCATGCCGAAGTCGGTCGTCACATCGAAATTAAAACTCTCCGCCAGCTTCGCCACCTCCGCCTCCGCCTTGCTCATCTTTAGTTCAGCGTCGTACTTAGCAATTTTTTCGCGGACGTTGGCCAGCTTGCCGGTCGCATGCTTGATCTTCATGAGGTTATTGTTGTACGAATCCTCGTGCATCTTGAGTTGCTCATGATTCTCGGCCAGCTCGGATTTGGCCTTTTGCAATTCCATGGCGAAGCGGGCGGCTGTCTCGCGATCTCCGGCTTGCAGGTAGGCTTTGATTTTTGCCTCAATGTTGGCAATGTGCTTGGTTCCGACCTGGACTTGCCGCGTGACTCGCTCGACAAAGGCCCGGTATTGTTCCAGTCCTTTGCGCCCTTCCTGCAACTGAGTGACTGCGGAGTCGTACTCATATTGCATTTGCGCGATCGGATCCGCCGTCCAAAAGAAGTTCGCCAGCTTGTTCATTTGGGCCCGAAACGTTGCCCACATCTTGTCAAAGATCATTAGCGTGTCGCTGCCTTTCTGTGCCGCCGTCTGCAGCGAGAGCCGCTCGCCTTAAAACAGAGTATTCGTTCAAGGAATGAGGATCTTAAGATACCCGAGGGTGGTGCGTTGTCAATTGTCCTTCAAAGTATTGGGCTAGCGCTGGGCTGTTAAAAATTTGCTATTGTGGGCGGCTATCCCGCAAGGAATCCCGCTGGCTCGCCCAGCGGAAGTTTCGGCTTTGGCCCTAAAGGGATTGGTCGCTGCGGCGAAAGCTCCTTCATTGATGGCGTGAACAGGTAACCGCGTTTTGCAATTCTCGCAAGTGATTGTTCTAGCTAGATCTGCAGAGATTTGGCGAAAATTCGCAACGACTCACTTGAAAAGCTTGCGTCGATCCTAAGAGTCGGTAGACTTGGCTCCGATACATGCACCTTTGGTAGAAAAGTGCACCCAAAGCAGTGTGCATGACGGATTTTACCGAGCGTTCCAAGCGGTGCGAACTCAACTCGAATCTCTTATTGAACCGCTCTCGCAAACACGTCAAGTTGTTCTGACGGGACATACCTCGGTGGCTCGTTTGCAACTGTTGCCGCCGCACATTGGTACCAACGTTTCACGATTCGTTCGGTCTACACGTGTGGGCAGTCCCGCGTTGGCTTCAAGAGCATTCAATAATTTGCGGCCGACAATTTTGGCAATCGATTCTTCCGGTTTGTCAATGCGGACGATATCGTGCCCCGCGTACCGCCGGGATATGTGCATCAACGACGATGTGTACGTTGGATTTTGCCAAGGTGGCGACGTCCTGGAATCTACAACGACCGACCCGCAGCAAGGGGCAATGTTCTATACGCTGAAGCAGGCCCAAGATCGCGCACCACAGTTCATTCGCGATCACGGTCAATGCTTATCCTGCCACGCCACAAACCGAACTCAAGGCGTTCCTGGCTACTTGGTACGTAGCGTCTTCGCTGATCGCGCCGGCCATCCGATTTT
>JAYVSE010000210.1:0-31223 GCA_043775635.1 Planctomycetaceae bacterium
CTGGTGGCCAAATTAGCGTGTAAAAAAACGGCAACTTGCGCTTGCAATTCGGCCAAAAAACGGCGGGAGCTGCGATCCAAGCGAGGTCAGGAACACGTAGAGCCTGGAGGGCGACCTCCGCTGTATGAACCGCAGCGGAGACGAACGAGCGACAGCGAGTTCGTCGTAGCGATCAGTTCCCGAAAGCACCACGCGACGCTTGACCGACGACCGCGCCAATCAACTCCGCGCTACTTCTGACCGCTGCTGCCAGCGAACAACGTGAGCGAACCAAACTCCCGCTGAGAAGCGCAAGAGGAAACTCCTTGCAGCCCGCGACCGCGTGGTTGACTTCATCGCGACTGAATCCGCATTGACACAGTTTCGCTCTCTCCAAGGTTTTCTTTGTAGCTCCCCAACTACGACTTCGTTCGCAGTTACAAATGACAACATCGGCTAACTGCGTTGACCTTTCAGGCATGACTACGACTGACAACGAGTCAGTTGTCGGCATAGATCGTGTCTATGCCGAAAAGCAGCGAAAACTCTTTTTCGGTTTCTGTAGAAAACGACTTGACGCCGGCCAGTGCCTGCCCCGTTATAGAAGCTGTACGAGACTTCCGGTTTCAGGATTCCAACTTCGGGTTTCAAACTCTGCCATGATTCAAGCCAATCCAGTAAACCAGTTTGTGATGCAATTGATCGCCGCACCGCTAACAGCGATCGTCACGCATTACGCATCGTGCTTGATGACAAGTGCCAAAGCACTCCATTTCGTGGCCGATGAATTTTCGTTGTCACCCGAGCAAGCGGCTAAAGTAGAAATCGGTTTTTTCGATCGTTCACTGGGAACTCTCATTCCGTCGAATCGAGTCAAGAACGGGCGTGAGCTTCGCAATCGACTGATTGAACTTGGCGTTTACAAAGCCAACGGGCGCGAGACGCTGCGCGGTTACGTCACCGTGCCAATTCGCGATGAGCAAGGCATCGTCATCGGCATCCGTGGCCACAAGATCGATAAGCACGCACAGGGCGAAGCGGTCATCGTCGTTGGTAGTGATGGGGCAACCACGAAAGACACGAATCACACAAATGGGGAAGTAGCGGCACGGCGCGAGCTGTCCGGTATCGGCCCTGACGGTTTAGCCACAGAGAACACAGAGAACACAGAGGACACAGAGGACACAGAGCTATTGATACAAACGTCTGCACCGGAGAGCTTGCTTTCCGCCGCTAACGACTCAACCCTCATCACTCAGGACTCAAGCCTCGTCTTCAACGTTGATGATCGCCACTACCGCATCCGTGGACTCGAAAAGAACAGTTCAACCACGACGCTAAAAGTCAACCTGATGGTCTCGCGTGATTCGCTGGTTCATCTCGATTCACTTGATCTTGTCAAAGCTCGTTCTCGCGCCTCGTTCGTCAAGGCGGCAGCCAACGAACTGTTCGTCGATGCTGACACGATTAAGAAAGACATCGGACGATTGCTGTTGCAACTCGAAACACTGCAAGCCGATCGCATTGACGAACTCAAGAAACCGAAAACAAAAACGGTTACACTTAGCGCTGAAGAACAAGCCACTGCACTGGAGTTGTTGCGCGATCCGAATTTACTGGAACGTATCGTTGCCGATTTCGACGCTTGCGGTATCGTCGGCGAATCGACTGGAAAATTGGCTGGTTATCTGGCTGCGACCAGTCGCAAATTACAGCATCCGCTGGCGATTGTAATTCAATCCTCGTCATCCGCTGGCAAGACGTCGCTGATGGATGCGATCCTCGGCATGATGCCGTCTGAAGACGTGCAACGATTCAGCGGCATGACCGGTCGTTCGTTGCTCTATCTCGATAGCGATTCCATCCGTCACAAGATTCTCGCAATCAGCGAAGACGAAGGGGCCAGCGAAGCGACCTACGCATTGAAACTTTTACAGAGCGAAGGCGAACTGCGACATGCCACCGTCGGCCGTGGCGAGAACGGCAAAGTCGAAACGCAAGAGCATCACGTCGAAGGACCGGTACAGATTTTTCTGACGACCACGGCGATGCAAGTTGACGAAGAGCTTGTCAATCGTTGTCTAGTGCTAACGGTCGATGAAACTCGCAACCAAACTGATTCAATTCTGTCACGTCAACGCAACGCAAGAACGCTTGATGCGATCGTGTCGAGTGAAACAGCGACGCGACTTCGCGCTCTGCATCAGAACGCACAGCGGCTGTTAAGACCGCTGCGCGTGATCAATCCGTTCGCACCGCAACTGACATTCGCCAGCAACAAGACCCGACTCCGCCGCGACCACGAAAAGTATCTGACGTTGATCGACACGATTGCATTCCTGCATCAGCATCAACGTGCCATTCACACGACGATGATTCAAGGCGAAGTGATCCAGTACATCAACGTCGATAAGCAAGACATCGCCGTTGCCAACGGCATTGCCGGTGAAATCTTGGGGCGCAGTCTTGATGAACTCGCGCCACAAACGCGCAGCCTGCTCAATCAACTGCATGGCTTCGTCAATTTTCAAGCGAAGTCACTCAACGTTCCACGCAACTCGGTCCGTTTCACGCGCCGTGAGATTCGCGACACCACGGGTGGCAGCAACTCGCAAGTCAGTGTCCATTTGACCCGACTCGTCGAACTGGAGTATGTGTTAGCTCATCGTGGTCGCAACGGACAGCGATTCGTTTACGAGCTGCTGTACAACGGCGAAGGCTTTGAAGGGCAACCGTTTTTGATGGGGCTGATTGATCCAGCCCAATTAAAGCATCCTTCATCACTATCTGCACCTACAACCAAAACCTTCCGGGGTTTTGAAGCCAGCTTCCGGGCTGAACGAGCCAGCTAACGGCCAGCTTCCGGCACGATTCCCCCGTGCTTTTGGTCGCTTCCGGGGCCTAAAAACAAACGCAAGTCATTGCCCTGCAACGACTTTCCACTCCAAACGCGAAACCTCGTGTCAAAACCGAACGAGGGGGCGCGTAAATTCGCTTCGTTGTAGCTGCATAAGCAGCGTTCTTTCCCGCGCACGATCAAGTTGACCGCTGCGCATTCTCTGCCTTCCTTTCAAGGAACCCGTTTGATCATGACACTGCCTACCCCTGCGCCCACACTGTTGCTTCAGCGTTACTTCACCGACCTGCTGGTCGAAAACTGGTCACAAAATACGGTTGACCGCCGCGACTATTCGCTCAACCTGTTTTTGAAATGGGCTGCGGAACGTGGCGTCCAATGCGTCAGCGAGTTCACGTTTGAACTGCTCGATGCGTACCGCCGTCACCTGTACCAGCATCGCAACCGCCGCACCGATAAGCCGCTTCGCTTCGCGACTCAAGCGTCTTACCTAGCCGCCGTCAAACATTGGTGCGGTTGGCTGCTGGACCATGACTGGATCGCCGTTGACCCGTCAGTCAAGATCAAGCTGCCCAAAGAAGAACACCGCTTGCCGGCCGCTTATCTGACACTCGCAGAAGTCGAAGGCGTGATCAACTCGATCGACTTGACGACCGATACTGGCATCCGTGACCGCAGCATCTTCGAGACGTTCTACTCAACGGCAATGCGTCGAATGGAGCTGGTCAACTTGCAACTAGACGATCTCGACTGCGATCGTGGTTTAATCATGATCCGTCAAGGCAAGGGTCGGAAAGATCGCGTGGTACCGATCGGCAAACGGGCCATTGGTTGGCTGGAAAAGTATTTGAATGAAAGTCGTCCACGGTTGCTTCGCCAAGCGAGCGAGACGGTTTACTTGACCGGTCTTGGCAATCGGTATCATCCGTGTGTCTTGGCTCAGATGGTTCGCGGCTACTTGGACGCTAACGGGATCAATCGTCGTGGCGCTTGTCACATGCTACGTCACACGACGGCGACGTTGATGATGGAAGGCGGTGCGGACTTGCGTAGTCTACAAACGCTGTTAGGTCACGAGAGTCTGAACACGACGCAGATTTACACGCATGTGACGATCGACCGGTTGCGAGAAGTCCACGCCAAGACGCACCCAGCGGCAAGCGACACACCACCGACAATTGTGCCGCCGATCACGCCACCGCCAATCGTGCCGCCGACGACACCGCCAGAATCGCGTGAAAATCAATAATTCTGTGCGGCTCAAACTATCCCGCCGGTCCCCGGATCGGCTAAAATGCAGAGCATGAAAACGGCCTTCTTAAGTTCACCGAATCACACACCGCTCAGGCCCCGCGCACACCGCCGCGCGGGATCGCTGAAGGTCTCTCGTGGCAATTCTCGCCACTCCGGTTCAGCGACGTGCATTTCAACCCGTCCATCTTGCCGAACCTCGTTCAGGGAAACTCACTTCCCATTTGAAAACCTTGAATGGTGTTTTCAATGCAACCAACAATACAGCATCACCGCGATGACCGATCAGAGCGGAGGAATCCTCGAACGCTACGTATACACTGCGTATGGCACGCCGACCTTCCTTAACGCCTCCGGAACTCCACACTCAACCCAAGTCTCTCAACTCCAAAACCGCTACACGTATACGGGCAGAGAGTGGGACGGTGTGCTGACGCTCTATCACTATCGGGCAAGGTTGTATGGCCCTGTGGCGGGAAGGTTTTGCTCCAGAGATCCAAAGCATACACGCAAAACTACTGTTTACTACCTTTTCGTACTTTCATCGCCCACTCGTTTTTTAGATTCGTCCGGAACAACGCCCGAAGAACCTAGTCTACCACCGTCAATTGATAACTGTACGAACGAAGAGCGAGATTTGATACAACGCGCAAAGGAACAAGCCAAAGCCAGGTTGGCACGCAATAAAGAATGTTTCTCTGGAATGCGCAACGCTAGCGAGTCGTGTCGTTCAGAACTACATGATTGTATTAGCCAAGCTCTAGAGCGTTCGAGCTTTAGTTGTGGTTATATCGGGCAGGGCGATTGCCACACGGACAGACCTGCGCCGGAGGGAGTCACAGCAACTCCTTGTGCGAAGTTGAAAAGTGACGCTTCAGATGGCAAGAATTATCCTGAACCTGATCGGAAGGGAGATCCAAAGAGCTGCGAACCTTGCAAACATCCGGAAGAAGCTGCAAACAACTGTAAGCTTTGCCCGGAAGGTGGCGGCTATGGGATGCTTCGAACTTGGATTTGTCGAAGCGGACCCGGGCAAACCATTGTAAGCGAAATTGAGTCGCTTACGGAATTATTGGTACATGAAGCGGCCCATAACTGCGTTGGTTCACATCTTACCACGAAAGATGTTGTGCCAGGCGGCAAGCAGGACAAATGCCAACGTCCTGATGCGAAAGACATCGCAGATTCCTTTGAAAATTGCAGGTAACCCCGATGACTAACAAAAAGCACCTCTTTGTACTAGCAGGAATATTATCGATTGTCTTCAGTAAAGCTCGGGCCGACTCATACGAAGATTTCACAGCTACGATAGAACGGAGTCACTCAGCCGCATCATTTGCTATTACCCGTCCGCTAGTAGGTTATGACGAGTCAACGAAAGCAAAAGTGGAGATTTCGGTTTACACGAGATTAAGACTAAATGCGGAACAATTACTTCCTGAGGCCGTACTCCCGGAAGCCCTCCAAAGTGGACAGATTAGAAATGTAGCAACCGAGACTTTAAGTTACGAGCCAACTATCATCCGATTATCCGATGAGCATCTTGCGGTCTTTGACCGGTATGGCACTAATCGGGAATGGTTAAAGGCGCACGGAGCAATCATGGTAAAATCATTCGCGGGAAAAACCGAGTTTTCTATACCTTTGAATGCAATTATTTCAGACATCGAGTCATGCAATTTTCTATCCGAATCAAGGGTATCTTGGCTGAAGGATGCGTGGTTCAGCATTGATGGGACGTGTCTGTTTGTCGCATTGTGGCTAAAACAATCTACTCAGCCCGAAAGTTATAAACGTTTGCTACAAGTTAATCTTGTAGATTGCTCAATTGTACAGTTGGGCGAAATAGAATATATTAACGTTATTCGGCGAAGTGAACCGCGATTTCAGGAGGCAATTTTTGATGTCGCTCGTGAAGGTCATTGCAATGTACTCGTAGACTTCGCGAAAGCAATGTTTTCAGACAAGTCCACAGGGGTTAGTAGACGGGCACACGCAGCAGCGTATTTATTCAGTATTAACAACGACGAGGAATCACTAACTTTCTTGAACTCTTTGGAAGCGCAGTTGAAGGATGGCAAATATTCGCAGAGTACGGAGATGATTGTTAGCGGTAGCTATTATGAAGATCCATTTGCATTTGCTTGCCAGATTCTCCGCGCAAATGCGAGTTCTTTGATAAAGTAGGGCGGTGGAAAAGGTGTGCGACACCGTTTATTGAATGAACATTAAGTTGACCCAGAGCAAAGTGCCGGTAATTGATCGGACGCGGAAATGGTGGACGACCCCAATAATGACGCATATACCGTCAACATCGCTGGCACTGCGACGTCCGTTCGTCGCGCCAACTGGACCGCGTTTACCAGGACGTCGCTCGCGAGACCTGGACCGCTTCCGGTTACGCCACTGGCACGTCACCCAACTACGTTTACACGCTGATGAATCCAGTCACCCTGCGGCAATTCGATCCACGCGGCAAACTGCTCACGCAAATCGAAGCCGTCCGCAGTTCCACGGCGGGCAAGCTATTGCCGACCGACAGCTTCGCACAGTCGTCTTACACCGCCTTGACAACTTGGAAATACACTGAGTGCTGCTTCGTGTCGTCGCTGTGGGTTTATCATACAATCCCTGCCAGCGGCGTTGGCGCCAGCGGCGTCAACTACAACGAGACCACTTACGGTTATGACAGTCTGAAGCGTCGTAACCGCGAAGTTTCACAGGGCGGCACGATCATACCAATAGGTTGGGACACGTTTATGAACAACGGTACAATAGTTTTCCGATCCAAGACGATTAGCATTTCTTCATTGTGTGCCGATACGTGGAGCGGAATGCGGTGCGACCAGATCTTGTCAAAAATGCCGGGGACTGGCGTTGGGGTTCGTTGTGGCGTTGAACGTGGTCATTGAACTGGCCAGCGTATTTCGCATTCATTTCGTTTCCGCACGGGCAATCCTACGATTCCCTTGATTCAAACGGTTCGGGTCGTGCTGAGTAAGACAGCCATGCATGATGGCAAAACTACCCCCTGGAATGATGCTCAAAGATCCAAGTTGGAGTGGCGTTGTACTGTTCTTTTGCCACATAGCCGTGAGTTCGCAGTACTTGCTCGATCACTTCGAATGGTTCAGGATCGATTTCCACGGCAATCACGGGCTTGAAACGGTCGATAGTCGCTTGGGCTCCTAAAAGCACGTTCGAACCCTGGCCTTCGGCATCAATTTTGAGAAATCGCAGCTCACCGTCAAAATTCGCTAGTTCGGCATCGAGATTGGTGACTGCGACTGCCGTACTCCCAGCCATATCAATCCGATTCATGCCCATGTTGGTGTTGCTGACAATCGACATCGTGGCCATGCCCTGTTCCTTGCCGACCGCTTTTTGTTCGCAGCGGATCTGGTTTCCCAGGCCATTGGCTTGGACATTATGGAACAGCAAACGATAGGTTTCTGGGAACGGCTCAAACGCGATCACGTTTTCGGCTTGGCAATGTTTTGCGAAGAAAATCGAGTGATTGCCAATAAACGCACCGACGTCGACGAATGTCCCGCCGCCCCCGTAACGGCGAGCGATGACCTGTAAAAACTCGCCCTCGTAAAACCGCCCTTTGTTAAGCGTCCGCGTGATATGGTCGCGACGATAAGAACGCAACTTGGTTCGACTATCGTCCCAAGAAACTGAGTTTGTTTTGTATTTGAAGAGTTCAGCAAGCATGATCCATCGCCTTGATTCACAACGATTCCACAACGCTCGATCGCCATCGCGAAGCGAGCCTTGCAGGAAACGATAAGGGAACTTGACTGCGAAAGACCAGACCAAAACGCGCAGAACACGAATAAGCTTGGCTTCTGCTAGTTCAGTGGCCGAATGGGCATGCAGATTTCTATTTCCCATCGTCCCGCTCGATCGCTGCTACCGTCAGAATGATAGATCTCAAAGCGAGGACCATCGGCGGGCTGGAAACCGCTTCCTGGTAACCAGCCATTCATTAATTCCGTCCATGGCAAGTGCGTGACGAACGACCAGCCGCTGCTTGTGGCGACAAAACAACCGATGACAGCCCAGGTAGCTATCACATCGAAAGCCAGTCCGCCCGTTGTAACCATTCCAACGTCAACAACGACTCAGACAACCTCGCCAATTCAAACTTCGCGAGATGATGTCAACCGCGACGGAAAAGTCTCACCACTGGATGCCCTGGCGATTGATAATGCCTTATATCGTCAAGCTCAATCGGTTCAAAGCGGAACGTTGCACGCTCATGACGCAGTGTTTTCGCGCTACGAATCGCTGGATGTAAACGGTGACGGTGTGTTGTCCGCGCTGGATGCCTTGCTGGTCATTAACCACCTGCGTTAGGTTTCCATGCCCTCCTACTATATTTCATGTTTTTACGAATGTAGAACAACGGTCGGTTTTTGACTTTACGAAAGAAAGCGAGATTTTCATGCACCGACGTCATTTTCTCATGGGCTCCAGCTTGCTGGCGCCTTGCTGCCATTCCACTCTCTTTGCTCAAGATCAGGAAAATAAATTGGACTCCATGCCCGATTACAAACGAACCGGAGCCAAGTTAATCACGAATTCAACTCCAGCCGCCGATGGGTTCTATTTTCCGGGTGAGTGGGAAAGACATGAATCCACGATGATGGTGATGCCACCGCCTCAAAACTGGAAGGGTTACGGTATTCCGCTCGCTGATGTGAGGGCGCAGTGGGCTGATATCGCTAATAAACTTTCCGAATACGAACCGGTGCTGATGGTGGTGCGGTCAGAGGATCGTGTAATCGCGAAAAGCATATTGAGCAGTGAGATTGAGTTGGTTGATTTTCCGGTGAACGACGGTTGGGCGCGCGACTCGGGGCCAATGATTTTGGTGAACAAGCAAGGCGAACGACGCGTTGCCGGTTTTACGTTCAATGGCTGGGGTGCGAAATTCCCTCCGTACTCGGATGATGCATTGCTCAAAGCAAATTTATGCAAGCACCTGAACATTCCGATGTACCCAATCGATTTAGTGCTCGAAGGTGGCGCGGTGGCAGTCGATGGCGAGGGCACGGTTTTAACGACGGAACAGTGCTTGCTTAACACCAATCGCAATCAAAAGGTCAATCGAGACGCGATCGAGAAGTTATTGAACGATTCTCTTGGAACGAAAAAAGTAATTTGGTTGGGCAAAGGGCTCGAACCGGATCCCGTGACCGATGGGCATATCGACGGGATCGCGGCGTTTGCGGAACCAGGAGTCGTATTGCTGCATACGACGACTGACCGCAGTGATCCAAACTACAAAATTTGCCAGGACGCGAAACGCCGCTTAAAGGAAACGACGGACGCAAAAGGTCGGAAGCTTGAGGTCGTTGAATTGCCGCTCGACGCGGAGCTTTCACACATGAATTTCTACATCGCCAACGATTGTGTCCTGGTGCCGATCACCGGCCAGTCTGATCAAGACGAACGACCATTGGATATCTTGCGTGAAGTCTTTGACGACTACGATGTCGTCGGCATCGACAGCACGATCCTGGGCGAAGGCGGCGGCGGAATCCACTGCATCACCCAGCAAGTACCAAAGGTGTAAACAATGCTTTTCGTCGTAGCCACGAAATAGGCATCGTTAGAAAACTGCACCTAAAAATTAGATTTTTTGAAACATAGATAGATTCTTTCTTCCCAAAGCGTAGGGCACTTGTCTCCTTGGCCCTGACGATCGCGGTCCAGCTCAAAAACCGAGGTGGTTTTGCTGGACTCGGCAATCGTTGTGAAGTTAAGAATCTTATCCACTTGCAAAAAAAGGCTACGATTATGAAACAATATTGGCTGATTCAGTCGTCTTCGTTGGCTCGATTATTCACTTCTGACGATCGGTCAGCACTCCGCCGCCGAGTCGCTCTTAGACGAGCTTGTTTGCCGGAATTGTTGGAGCGTCGTGCGCTCATGGCGGCTTCCCTTTCATCGATATCTTATGAAACCATTGAATACCAACCGGCAGCAGTGGTTCGCATCATTACACCCGAAACGCAGGCAAATTCGACAGCCAGCCAATACCCATCGGTTGGTCTGGTCGGCGACTCTAGCGATAGTTTTTGCTCGGGAACCCTGATCAGCCCTGAGTCCGTACTGACGGCGGCTCACTGCGCCGTTGGTGTTGGCAATCTTTCAGGCCGCTTCATCGTGGGAGGCCAGACCTACTCGACCAGTCAAGTCTTCGTGCATCCCAATTACAACGACAACGCCATCGGCAGCGATGCCGCCAACGATATTGCGATATACAAGCTCAATCGCCCCGTGACCAATGTCGCACCGTCACCGATCTATCGCAGCGCTCCCACGGTCGGTCAAACGTTGACATTGGTAGGTTTTGGAGGAGGTCGCAATTCATCGGGAGGCAGCGACGGAAGTTTTGGGACGAAGCGGGTTGGAACGACTCCTATCGACAATGTTTCACCAAAGATCATTGGATGGAGGTATGACAATTTATCGGAAAGCAATACGGCACCTGGCGACTCGGGCGGCCCGGCGTTCTTGAAGGTTGGCGGCGTGAACTACGTTGCGGGTGTCACGTCCGGCGGCTCGCTTGACACTGCAGGGATTGGAGATAACTCTTACGATACTCGCGTCGATGCTTACAAGAGTTGGATCGATTCGATCGTCGGGACGACGCTTCCGCCAAGTTTACCAACCGTTTCCATCCGCGCGACGGACGCCAGCGCAGCCGAGACACTTTCCACTCAGACAGCCAGTCGTGGCACGATCGTGATCGAAAGAACCGGCCCGACAACCTCAGCACTTACGGTTCCAATAACGATTTCGGGAACTGCAACCAATGGCAGCGACTACGTCCGCGTCCCGACGACTGTGACTATTCCAGCGGGAGCCGCATCGTTCACAGTGAATGTCGCACCGACGGACGATGCTGCCGTTGAGGGAACTGAAACGGCAATCTTTGCCGTCGCCTCAAGCACGCTCTACCATACAAGTGCAACGAAACGTTCTGACAGTGTTTACATTTTCGATAATGATGTCGCGAAGTCGAACGACAATTTCGCAAATCGTCAAGCGCTTACCGGATCGACTTGGACAGCAACAGGTTCAACCACTTCCGCCACACGTGAAACTGCTGAGCCCAATGTCGCTGGCGTGAGTGGCGGCAAGAGCATCTGGTACACATGGACAGCGTCCGCAAGCGGCACGGTAACGCTTTCGACGGCTGGCAGCTCCTTCGACACAACGCTTGGCGTCTATACAGGCTCGGCGGTCAACGCTTTACGTCTAATCGCGAGCAATGACGACGAGAACCTCAATGCAGGAACACTTACCAGCAAAGCCACCTTCACGGCAGTCGCTGGCACCGCCTACCAAATTCTCGTCGATGGTTACTCGGGAGAGTCCGGCTCGGTCCGCTTGAGTCTCAATCAATCGGCCCGCCAGCGCACTTCGCTCAACCCGACGGCGTCCGCAGTCGCATCGTCGAACGCCGCACCGACGATACCGTCGAACCGTCGCTCGACGGAATTGAATCATGGGTTTACCGCCAACCATGAGATTCTTGACCGACTGTTCGCCGCGTATACACGCTAATTCGTTCTAGCCGCTAAACTCGTGTCATTACGGTTCCGGTCATTCTCCCAAGCCAAATCCTCCCAAGGACAAAAAGCACCTACGCTAGACGGTTTCAATTACCAAAACCCAGGTAAGCATGAAGGAGCATGATTCATGAAAAACCAATGACGCCCCCTTGTCGACCGATGCTTGTCGTCATTCATGATTTCACTCCCGTTTTTGCACGGGAACTTAAGTCGATCCTAGAGACATTGCATCCGATTTTGGGGAATCAATTTTCGGTTGCGATAGTTCCGCGTTGGCATGGTGCATCGAGCCCATGGGGAGGCAACCAACATGACGCGAGAGGTTTTCGTGAGCTTCTGGCATTGGCAGAGGAGCGATTGCTTCACGGTTGGACACATCAGAGCCAGTCTCGGCTGCGCCCGATTTCACTTTTGACTGGACGCGCAGACGAGTTTCGAGGTCTTGCCAGGCCGATCATCTTGGACCGACTTCGAATTGCTCAGGCTGAATTTGAAGAACTGACGGGTGAGCCAGCTCAGGGGCTAGTCCCACCGGCATGGCAGTTACCAGTTTGTTCTAACGATCTTGCTGCTTTTCGTTTCGTAATGCGATTTCGGAAATTGGAGTGTTGCCGACTCCCCAATCATGTTGTTCCATTGGTAACTTGGTCTTGGGATTGGGGGCGTTTGAGTTGGTTATCACGTGGCGGTGAATATATGGGTAGCCTGTTGAGGTATCATGATCGCAATGCGATCCCGTGTATCGCAATCCATCCAGCCGACCAACGACGCGGACTGGTACCACATGCGGTGAAATTAATTCGTCAACTGATTGAAATCGGGCACACGCCAACCACTGTGACCCAACTGATTTCTTCGGCACCGTTCGTCGTAAACAGAGGCAGCTTGTGATGAAATGGCTTGCAGAACGCGTTATGGCACGGCGAGCTCAATCGTTGATCGCCAGAATTCGTTCGCACCTTCCGGCAACGGGGGTGATCGCCGACATTGGTTCCGGTACAGGGCACAACGCGAACGAGCTTCGACGATGTACAGCACTAACGGTGTGTGAGTTCGACGTCACTGACCTCCATTGGGTTGGTCCTGGTCCGAAAATGATCCATGCCAACCATGTGCCTGCGGATGATAGTGAATTTGACGGTCTGTTGATGATGTTCATTCTCCAGTATCTTGAGTCACCGCAGCAGTTACTCATGGAAGCCAGCCGAGTATCGCGAGGGCCCTTGATCTTGGTGCAATCGACCTATGTAGGGTGGTGGGGACGGATGGTGCTAACCGTTCGAGAGTTCATCTGGGGACGGTTGGCTTTTCGCGTTGCCTGCATTTTTGGAATCGTTAGCAACACCAAAAATTCATTGCTGCCGAGCCACTACTTTACTCGCCAGGACTTAGTTCGATTGTTTGAAAGTGTGGGGCTGAAAATAATTAAATCCGAACCCTCGGAATGGCTGGGATTAAATATCAGCCGCGATCTGTACGTCTTGGAGGCGAGTCGACCGTGAATGAACGTCTCGTTTCCGTGATCATTCCCGCCCGAAATGAACGACGATTGATCGGCCAGACGCTAGAATGCGTTATGAGCGCAGTACGCCAAATCGACCGTAATGCATGCGAAATCATTGTTGTTGATAATGCCAGCTCCGATGGGACGTGGGAAATTCTGAACCAGTATACAAAGCACCCCGAGATCGTCTGTTTACAGTTGGATCAGTTGGGCGCTGCTCGCGCCAGAAATCATGGGCGTGCAATAGCCTCGGGCCGTATTCTAGTTTTTGTGGATGCCGATACGCATGTACCACCAAACTGTTTACAGCGGATTGTCGAGCACTGTCAGTTAAGTGGGATTGAGGCCGGGATCACTCGACTTGCGGGACTGGAGGGTGGTGCACGGGCTTGCATATGGTGGTGGTTCTGGGAACACGTTCGTCGTCTTCCGATCTCAAGGGCGAAGGCCATGCCGGCCCTAATGTTCTGCACGGCCACCGTGTTCGACGAGTTCGGGCCGTTTGATGAAGAGGTTGCGATTGGAGAAGAATGGCCGATTCTGGCTAGCCTCTACCGCCATCGCCCTCAAGCGTTTGTTTACGATCGATCCATCACAGCGCTCAGTTCCAGTCGTCGCATGCAGGCCCAGACCTTTGGTTACACGCGAACTTTTGTTAAATACCTCTGGGCCATTCTCCATCGCAACGGACGACTTCACTACTCTGACCGGGTTCGGTGAATGATTTCTGCGTTCGCGGATCCGCTGCTCCATGAATCGCGACGCACGGTAGGTCGAATACTTGCCATGGGCCGATTGCATAGGGTTCGTCGAGCCAAAGTCGGAGATCTGGCCGTGATATTGAAGTCACGCCGACCTCTGAGCCGTTTTGCGATCGCCATCGGGAACAAATATTTGCGCTTTCAAAACAGCGAAGTAGAAATATTGAACGACCAAGATTGGTTGCGATGGGAACGCAGTATTGAATTGCACATGAATACGGGTGTCGTCTACTTGCAGCCGCCAAGTACGTATGAGAATTTTCACGGTCTTGTGAGCCATGTTTGTCCAGGGCAATCACTGCGAGATATTCTGGTCGAAAGCTCATTTTCTATCAACCAGAAGTTTGAGGCGATTCGACTCGCGATGAATGCTCTTTTTCGTCTGCATGGTTTCGAAGCGGATTGGGGAAACGAGGTCCACCAATCGATCAGTCACGGAGACGCCACCGTCAATAACGTCATCATCGATCTAATCGCCAAGACATCGCAGTGGATCGATTTCGATACTAGGCACGTGCCTCACTTGCCTGCGTTAGACCGACAAGCGGACGATCTGCGAGCCCTGTTGTACTCGGCGGCTTCGCACTTGCCGCCGCAATTTCATCGTCGATTGGTCTCGGAGTTAGTAGAACACGAGCCAAAGATCAGCGTCGTGAATCGACTTGGCGAGTTACTGCGATGCCATTGGCACCGATTCAGTGCGTTTCAACTCGCCCAAGCACCGCTGCACTTTAAAATCGTGGTCAGCTTTACAAAAACTTTGCTTAACAGCATCGCCCCGCTTGCAGATGCACCGGATTCCAGGGTGAGCCGTTAACCTGCAAGCATTACCCGTCACCTGCGTCAGGGATTGACCGTGCGAATCGACATTGCATGTGCAGCGTGTTGCATCCGCACATCGGCTGTGACCGTGTATCTTCCAAGACGTTCTTGACGAACACGCGATGTTTTTACTGGGGTCCATTTCCAAACCAATCGCGATCACATCGCTGATGACCCTGTTTGACAAAGGAGCGTTTCAGCTTGCCGATCCGCTCAAGAAATTCATTCCAGCATTTGCTGGCGAGGGACGCGAGAACGTGACGATGCGTCATCTACTGACGCACGTCTCGGCATTGCGTTCGACCTTGGCTCTTCGCTTGGCGGCAAAGGTTGTTCAGAACAAGCAGACTGGGGTCTCGAATCGGACTTAGTACAGTCGAACTAGGGAACAAAAGTTCACAGGCAGAGTCCTGGCAAAATGATGGTCGTTGACGTGCTGAATCATCTGGTTATTGCTTCAGGCATCGTCCGAACAGTTCGTCGAGGAGCGTGTGAACAAGCGTGGCGAGCGATGGATCGAATCGATGGCCTTCGTCGCGAATGAAGGCATGCTCACCATTGAACTCATGCCAAGTGAAATTGACACCAGCGGCGGTCATCGCGTCGTAGATGATGCGCCGTCCTTCGCTTGGAATATGTGGGTCCTGGCGGCCCCAGATCATCAACATCTCGCCTTTAATTTCCTTCATTCGGTCGAGTGTGTTGTCATTCATTCCAGCGGCAAGACTGCGCTTGTGGATGTCGGTTGCGTAGAGACAAACGCACGCTTTGACTCCCGGATGCATGGCAGCGCGAAATGCGAGATGACCACCGAGACAGATACCGATGGCTCCAACGTTTCCGGTGCAGTCGCCTGAGTTGGCGAAATAGTCAATGATGGCTCGAGCATCATCGTCATAATGGTCAAGTCGTTTAGTGGTTTTTAATTCGTTGCCACGATCAGTGCCGACCTTGTCGTAAGCGAGCACGGTCCCTGGTGGTTCGAACTCGTGATAGACCTCGGGAACCGCGACGATAAAGCCTTTGCCAGCAATCGTTGCTGCCGTTCGCGCGATCGGTGCGGTCATTTGGTAAATTTCCGAATACAACACGACACCCGGGTATCTTGCTCCTTCTTGACCGCTGACCAATCCGGACCAGGGCTGAAAGAGGTGCGTACGCATCGGACCGGATGCCGTCGGCAAATCGACAAAGGTGGGAGGCTTGATTCGCATGAAGATTACCGTGACGGTGCGCTGGTCCAATAACGAAATGCACGCATGCATTGTTCCGCAGCGGCATCGGGGTTCGGATAAGCGAATGCTTCTGCGGAAAGGTAGCCGTCGTATTGGATCGACCGCAAAGCAGCGATGATGGGTGCCAATTGCATTTGCCCTTCTCCAACGGGACGGCGATTGTTATCCACGAAATGGATATGTCCCACCTGTTTGTTACCGGCAAGCAAAGCCGCTGGCGTGGATACTTCTTCAATGTTCATGTGAAACAAATCACATAGCAACCGAACATTCGCCGTTGTTAGGCTTTGCAATAGTTCAATACCAGCAGCGACGGTGTTGACTTGATTGGTTTCATATCGATTGAGTGGCTCGAAAAACAGCGGTGCATTGTATTGTTCTGCATGAGCACCGAGTTCATCGAGCGATTCGCGAAGAAACTGGAAGGCGGATTCGCGATTGACATGTTCATCATGCCGACCTTGCATCGAACCAATGATTGTCGAGGCACCGAATGGTCCGGCAACGTCGATGATGGAGCGAACGAAGTCGATTGCTTTTCGTCGCCGCGCAGGATCAGCGTCAGCGAGTTGTAATCGATGCTTTACCCAACCGGCCCCGGTACCGACAGCGGCAAGTTTGAGGTTGTGATCGCGGAGCAACGGCACAAGTGTCTTGGCATCGATTGCTTCCGGTCCAGGAGGAAAGATTTCGATCGCGTCGAAACCAAGTCGTGATGCGGTGGCGACAGCTTCGTGAAGGTTTCCCCAAAGGACGAATGGGCCGCCACGCGTTTCCTCGACAAGGCTAATTGTCACGCACGATTTGATGGTTGGCATGGAAGCGGCTACAGGTTACAGCGTCGAGGTAGGGTCGTCATTTTCAGGCAGCCCCTCGGGATAGGCCCAATTGTGAATCGGAAGCAGGATTTCCTTCACTTCAGCGAGCAATTTCGTATCGATTGGCTCTTCGATCCAGTCGCACCATTGAGCGATGCGTTCGGGACTGGCAGAACCGGTCACGCAGCTTGCGAACTCTTCGCAGGCAACCGAGTATTGAAGCGCAAGTTTGGCGATATCTGTCCCCGCATTACGGCAATGTGCAGCGGCTTTGGCGGCGACTTCGCGAACCTGAGGCGTCGACTTGTGCCACGGTGGCAATGTTGCATTCGAGAGCAGTCGTGCTGAGAACGGGGCCGCGTTGATGATGCCAACGCCCTTGGACTTGCAGATCGGAACCAGTTGCAGTGCCGAGTCGTTTTGAATGGTGTAATGGTTGTAGGTCAAGATCACATCCAAATCAGCATGATCGAGCATGTGACGAAACATTTTCAGCGGATAGCCGCTAACGCCGATGAACCGCACTTTGCCTGCTTTCACTTGCTTGCGGAGCGCAGGGATCGTTTCGTTGACGATTTGCTCCAAAGGAACAAACTCGATGTCATGGCAGAAGACCATGTCGACGTAATCGATGCGCATCCTTTCGAGAGAAACGTCAATGCTTTCGGCAACTCTCTTGGCTGAGTAGTCGAAGTGTGCCGGAGCATAGCGACCGAGCTTGGTGCTTAGGACATAAGACTGACGAGGTAGGTCAGGTAAAATTCGCCCGAGCATGATTTCGCTCATTCCGCGACCATAGTAGGCTGCGGTATCGATGTAGTTCATGCCACGCTCCAGCGCGACATGAACGCACCGAAGCGCATCGGCAATGTCAATGGATCGAAATTCGGCACCGATCGACGATGCGCCAAACGATAAGACTGACAGATCAAGGCCGGTATTGCCGAGCGGACGAGTTTGCATGATGACTACACTGCTTTCAAACGTGCAGCGACAGCGTCCCAGTCGACGACATTCCAAAACGCGGTGACATAGTCAGGCCGACGATTTTGATAATTCAGGTAATAAGCGTGTTCCCAAACATCGAGACCGAGCAACGGTGTGCCACCGATGCCTGCCACGGCTTCGCCCATGAGTGGCGAATCCTGGTTTGCGGTGCTGCCGATCTTGAGCTTGCCACTATCGATGACCAGCCACGCCCAGCCGCTGCCAAAGCGAGTTGCAGCCGCCGCAGCAAATTGTTCTTTCATCGTTTGAAACGAGCCAAATGCGGCATTGATTGCTGCAGCCAAGTCGCCGCTTGGCGCGCCGCCTTTGCCAGGCCCCATGATGGTCCAGAAAAGCGAGTGGTTTGCGTGTCCGCCGCCATTGTTGCGGACGGCACCGCGTTTTTCAGCGGGGACCGTAGACAGGTCGGCAATCAATGATTCGATGGTCTTTGATTCTGCTTCGGTGCCAGCAATCGCGGCGTTTACATTGTTGATATACGCTTGATGATGCTTGGTATGGTGAATTTCCATGGTCCGAGCGTCGATGTTCGGCTCAAGGGCGTTATAAGCGTAGGGCAGAGCGGGAAGGGTATATGCCATGGCAGTGATGAACTCCGGGGGGAGGTGCGAAATCGGGAAAAGCTGATTTTCCCGAGCATATCGCGTTTTCGCCGCCGGTGAAACCCGCCGCTATTTCGATTCGATTCGTCCCATCAAGTAGCTTTTCAGGCTCACGACGATTTGATTGGCACAGGACGCAACTTCCTGCCTACGGCGGTCACGAGTTCGAGTTGGCTCAATTTCCACTTTTAAGGTCGTATACAATTGGTTGGTTTCGCGACCTTCGATTCCCAAAACTCGATTAACCTCGGTCAATCGCAGGCGAACGCTGAACGAAATTTGCGAGTCCGCGCTGCGGCGACCGCTGGTGGTAAAGACAACATTTTGTCGCAGGTGCAGATTGCCTTCGGAAACGTTGACAATCTCAGCTTTGTGATCGGCGATGAAGCCGCGAAGTTTTTCGATGGCTAAGTTGACTGGGACGGGCGTGATGATTTCCGTATTAAGTGCATCAGTATCGCTAACCGCATCGAACCAGCTCCAGATTCCACGGCGGCGCTTGGGTGTAGAGCCCTGATCAGAGCCACCGATCGCGAGTTGAATCACTTGGTTTCGGCCGCCATCTTTCGCTTGCAGTAGCGCACGGTCCGCTCGAGCCAGTACGGACTCAGGTGAATCGCCAGGTTGCGCTTCGGTGACGCCAAAGCTCGCTGTGACGGATTGATTTCCAATGGAAGCCAATCGAGTCAGTTCAACCGATTCACGAATGGTCTCGGCGCGGTGAGTCGCAGTCGCAAGATCACAATCGGGTGCAAGAATCACGAATTCTTCGCCACCATAACGGCTGACAAAATCCCTTTCGCGACTATGTTTTGATAGGACTGCGGCAAAGCTCACCAATGCATCGTCGCCGGCTTGGTGTCCATGGTGGTCGTTGACTTTTTTGAAATGGTCGATGTCGCAGATGATCAGGCTGAAGCCTACCCCCGTTTCCATGTGGAATTGAACAAGTTCTCGCAAACGCCGATCAAACGCTGCGCGGTTTGCCACTTTGGTCAGCGGATCGTGCATCGCTTGTTGATGCAGCGATTCGACGCGTTCTTCAAGGTGACGTTGCTGTGACGCGTCGTGGGCAATCACGACGACACCGCACAGGCCAGGTTCATTCGCACCAACCGGTGCGACATGCAGTCGGACAGGAATTGAGTTCCCATCAGCCTTGCGAATGGTGTAAACATGGTTCACATAAGTCGATGTATTAAGGACGTGACGAATGGGACAGTCATCTTCGTGAATTTCTCCTTTGTCATCACATAGCCCTAGCATGGTTGGTGACCATGATTGCGTTAGGACAGCGCTCTCGGTGATACCCGTCATCTCTTCTGCGGCAGGATTCCAGCCTTGGATGATTCCATTGCGATCGATGTAGATCACGCCGTCGCTCATGTTGCTCAGCAGTTGGCTATGAAATCGCGATTGGGAGTCGTCGATTTTTGGGCCACTTACCATCAACGCCGCGTCGCGACGAAGCGTCCAGCGATCGTCGGGAGTTTGTTCAACGGAAGGTTGCAACCAGCGCCGTAGCACTTGACGGTGCATTTGTTCTGGCACCTGCTGCATCATGACGCAATAGTCTTGGGTTAGTTCAGGGTCGAACTGGGTGCCACGTCCTTCTAGCAGTTGGCCAATGGCAGCTTCACGGCTCATAGCGGGTCGATACACATGATCGGTTGTCATCGCATCAAATGCGTCAGCAATCGCGAGCATTCGGGAACCGACTGGAATCTCTTCACCGCTTCGCGGCTGATCTCGACGACCGCTATACCATGCTGAGGCATGCTGAATAATGTCAAGTAATTCCTGGTCGCCACAGCATCCTCGTAATATCTCACAAGCGAGTTGAGGTCCCAAGCTGACGGTCAATTGCTCTTCGACGCTGAGCTTGCCGGGCTTGCGAAGTATTTGGTCGGGGATTCCGATTTTCCCGATGTCATGTAGGAGAGCTGCAACTTCAAGCCGGTCACGTTGAATCTGGTCAAAGTTGAGTCGCTCGCCCCAGGCGGCACAGACGATTGCGACCCGCAGGCAATGCGATGCAGTCGGCGGGTGCTTTGCGCGAAGAGCCGAATATAACGATGTCGCCATCCCTAACCGCACAATTGCCAGCTTATTCTCGTACCTCGCATCTGCGGTCGTGACACGTACCTTTTCAACTTGGGGAGTCACATTGGCGAGATCGGCCAGCAGCTTGGCGACGTCCTGCGATCCTTCCTGAGCAGAAACGGCTGCATCCACCGCAGGCTCTAAGGTTACTCCGAATGGGGTATGCGCGTCGACGGGCGACATATCGAATCTCAATTGCAGGGGTCGTACCGATTGATCCGGTTTTAAGCAGCCTTTCCCCGATGGCAGGCTGATCCTTTCAGGCGATTTTTATCGTCGGTTAGGGAAACTTAGGTCATATCTGCGCTCTGGGCAAAGAAAGAGGTGATCAATTCGCGTGTTTCGGTGAAACGAATGCTTGCGACTGCGGTACCCGCTACCTACTATGCAGTGTGAGAAGCCGCAACTTGGAAACCGCTTACCCGCGACTTTTACCTGAACAACAGCGGCTTGACCGCTTTTCATTTTTCCATTCCTGCTGCGTGACTGTGTGAGTCTTTCGGACACCGACCGACAATTGCTTGACCGATGCCTCAGCGGCTCGCCGCGAGCGTGGGAGGATTTCGTAGACCGATTTTTAGGATTGGTCGTACACGTGGCCCATCACACGGCACATGTTCGGAACAAGACTTTGCAGCCGGCCACAAGAGATGACTTCGTTGCCGATGTATTTCTTGAAATCGTCGCCAACGACCACGCGGTGCTGCAACGCTTTCAGCGCAATTGTTCCCTGGCGACCTATTTGACCGTCATTGCGCGACGTGTTATCGTGAGAAAAATGGCTTCTGACAGATCGAACTCACCCTTGTCAAATGGAGCCGTATCGCACGCTCATCATGATGACGATTCGATCGCCCGGTTTGAAAATGTCGAAGAAGTGCGCTCGCTCATGATGCGGCTAGATCCGCAAGAAGCGCGTGTCGTCCAGATGTACCACCTAGAAGGCAAGTCGTACCAACAGATCAGCCAAGAAGTTGGGCTCAGCGAAAATAGTATCGGTCCCGTGCTAACACGTGCGCGAAGCAAAATGCGAGAGCGTAGCGACAACTAACATAAAGTCATCGAGTGGCCTCCAAATCTGATTCTGCGGCAAGCACCGTCAACGAACTTCTCAATGAATCACGAACTGCCAGCTTGGGAACGAATCAGCTCACCCGTGAACATGATGATGCCGAGCGCCAGTGCATGCTCTCTCGACACCCGAGTGCAGGGATGTATGCAGATTTTGGCGACTTTGCAATTTTCAAGTTCGAACTCAGTGAAGCCCACTTAGTCGCCGGATTCGGCCGAATCCAAACACTCTCAGCCAAAGACCTAACGGCAAGATAGGCCCTCACCCAACGCCGTGAACGATAATTTAGCGGAATGGCGCGAGGCATCCGGTGACTCGGACCTCAGCGAGGCCGGACCGCTCACGCCCAATGCCATCTACTTTGGGACCAATAGTCGCAGGCACACTCCGTGTGCCGTCCTCAAACACCAGCGAATCGATGGCGGACGGCACTTGGAAAGTGCCTGCTACATTGAAAGTAGATGGCATGCTTTCGCAGCTTATCCATTTTGCCATCGTTTCGTCGGGCTAGGCAAACGGAGTCGGAATTTCTATACAACGTTAACGCATTGCAGCAAACAGCTCTTGGATGTTGCGGGGGTTTTGCCCTAAATCGCCTTTGCCAACTCGAGACCGGCTCGTCACGTTAAGTACCACGCTCGGAGCCGAGTCTACCTCCGGTGAGATGGAGACTTGAACATCGTCTTTGAAACGAAATAACGTCGTTTGGCGGACCAAGGTCACATTGACAACCCCCTCCGGGGATTGCGTTTGATCGACCCATGTCCAGTGCCTAAGGTTTGCGATGCGCTGCTTGAGCCGTTCGGCTGCTTCATCGGCGGAGATGGCAAGCCGCAGTGGTTTTAGGTCGGTAGATTCGCTCGTCGTCGCGACATTGGTTGTAAAATCCCGACTCCAATCATCGATACGGAATAACATCAATGCGGCAGCGGCGGCTACGATAGCCAATACCCAAAGCATCAATTTCGCCTTACGCTGGTGAGATGTCGTCACAAAAATCATCGCTATTTGATCAGGTGGAAGCTCAAGCAACGGCTCAACATGAACCGCTCGCTGTCCGCATGCGCCCGCGCCGGTTGGCTGAATACGTCGGGCAAACACACCTGCTCGGTCGCCAACAGTTGCTCGCCCGCATGATTTCCGCTGGCCGACTGGGAAGCATTGTACTCCATGGTCCACCCGGAACTGGCAAGACTACGCTCGCAAGACTGCTAGCCGTGGAAACCGGGGCTCAGATACGAAGCCTAAGCGCGGTTACGTCGGGTGTCAAAGATGTACGCGAGGCAATCGATTGGGCGCGAGGCCTTGTCGCGACAGGTGATCCACCGCCGCTGCTATTCGTGGACGAGATTCACCGGTTCAATAAGTCACAGCAGGACGCGCTGCTGCCGGACGTGGAAACGGGTATCGTGTCGCTCGTGGGTGCGACGACCAGTAACCCGTACTTCGCCATTAACGGGGCGCTGCTTTCACGTAGTCAATTGTTTGCGCTGAGGCCACTTTCAATCGACGAAATTTCGCTATTGGTCAAGCGCGCGATCGCAGATCGCGAACGCGGCTTGGGGCAATATGCGATCGAGGCGGATGATGCTGCAATCGATTTTATTGCCAAAGCGTGCGAAGGTGATGCGCGGCGGGCCTTATCGGCGCTGGAAATTGCGGTGCTCAGCGGTGCCGATTCGAAAAAGAAAGTGCATTTGGATTTGCAGCTCGCGCGTAGCTCTTATGGAAACCAGCAAATCGGTTATGACGCGACCGGCGACGATCACTACGATTTGGCCAGTGCGCTGATTAAGAGCATTCGCGGCAGTGATGTTGATGCGTCGATCTACTGGCTGGCACGTATGCTGCAAGGCGGTGAGGACATTCGCTTTCTGTGCCGGCGACTGGTGATTTTGGCCAGTGAAGACATTGGCAATGCCGATCCGCAGGCGTTACCATTAGCGGTTGCGGCGATGCAGGCCTGTGAATTCATCGGCTTGCCCGAGTGCCAATTGACGCTCAGCCAAACGGTCGCTTACCTCGCCTTAGCACCGAAGAGCAACGCGGCCACGGTTGCCATTGGCGAAGCGATCAAAGACGTCGCTGAGAATCGCGTTTTACCGGTCCCGATGCATTTGCGAGATTCACATTACCAAGGTGCCAAACAGCTTGGGCATGGAGCCGATTACCGATATTCCCATGACGAAGCCAGCGGAGTCGCCGCGCAAGATTATCTTGGTGTAGAAAAACAGTACTATCGTCCCGTCGCTCGGGGTTTTGAAGTGGAGTTGAAAGAGCGACTGGTTGAACTTCGGGCGCTACTCCGCCCGAAATCAAAGTCCTGAGCGTTGTCCTAACTTTTTGGAGATGCGGAGTCGCAGGTGCGGAAACGATTGCCAATTCGCCGAGTCTTGCTCGTGCCGGGGCTTTTTGAGCCGCGATGGTTGTTGCTGCCTATGAAGCTCACGTTGGGGCGGCAGGATCGAACGGTTGAGATTTGGCAAGACCATTTGGTTTGTCGTTCTCTGGATCGAAGTGTGGACAAGCTGAGGACTGCGATTAGCCAAGAGGCTGAAGGTTCGATTGGCATTGTGACACACAGCTTTGGTGATTGGGTCGTCCGCCAGGCCGTTGCAGGGCTGCCGCATCATTCCATCGAAGCGATCGTGTCAGTGACACCGGTCGTCACCGCGAGCTTGTTCGGAAAAGTGCTTCATCGCTTGGCCGGAGGTTGTGTTACCGAAGCTTCCGTGATGGCGGATTCCATTCGGGCCGCAGAGAACATAGCGATGGACGCGAGCATTCGTCGCTTAGTTATTTGGGCAACGTTCGACCTGTTCGTAAAGAAGATCGAGTTGCCAGCGACCGAAAATTTAGACGTTCATCACTGTTTGGCAACTCACTTATCGACCGTTGTTCAACCGAACGTTCATCGGTTGATTCGCGATTTTTTTGACCTTATGCCAGCGAATGCAGCAGAGAGCACTGCTGACCCCCAAAGCTTTTCAGCAAATGCTTGGCAACCTGCTATTTCCCGGAATACCAAACTCCTCGCAGCCAGTGATGACGGCGAAGATCGTGAAGGAATGGTTCTGGTAAGTCAGGCAGGTCGCTCACCTGCGAGTTCTTCGTCGCTTGGTCAACATTTCGAATTCCCGCAATAACGGTACTGACCGCTGGTGGCGCAAGGGCGAACTTGAGTGCGATGTCCGCCATCGAGTAGCGGTCGAACAAACCAAAACGCTCCGCGTCTTCACGAATGGCTTCGACATGTTTAGCCGTTCGAGCCATTCGATCGCCTGCGAAATAGTTGTGACGAAAATCATTTGCGGGAAAGGTGTGTGTTGCTGCGTACTTGCCGGTTAACGCCCCTTCGTCCAGTGCCACCCGAACAATGACGCCGGTTCCGGTCTCGGCTGCAACGGGCAAGAGTTGTGCGGCGGGTTCTTGGTCGAACACATTGAAGATAATCTGAATGACGTCGACTAGGCCGCTGCGCATCAGGTCGATCAGGCTGTTTTGATCCTGTTCAGGAGAGCTGACGCCGATCAGATTGATTTTCCCCTCGTCACGCAATTGACGTAGCACCAACAGCGGCTGCGGATCGTCGTTCCAAGCGCGAGTCCAGGTATGCAATTGCAGCAGATCGATTCGTTCCACGTCAAGATTCTTTAATCGCTCATGGACGTTTTGTCGAAGGTACGCGGCACCGTATCGGTCTTGCCAACGACAATAAGGTGACGGCGGCCAAGGACCGTCGGCGGGCGGAGTTTTGGTAGCGACGAAAACTTCGTTTGGCCGGTCTTTCAACACGTTTGCAACGATGCGTTCGCTTCGCCCGTCGCCGTAGCCTTGCGCCGTGTCAATCAAATTGACCCCCGCATCCAAGGCTGCATGCAGCGCGGCAATCGACTCGGAATCGTCTTGCCCACCCCATTGGCCACCGAGTGCCCACGCACCAAACCCAATTTCAGAAACGGAGGGACCGTGGCTTCCTAGTGGTCGTGTTTTCATGCTGTATTTTCTTTAGCTAGCAATGAGCGGGAAATAAGTGTCCGGTACCTTTTGCGAGGAACTCGCCCTTCGGGTGCTTTGCACAAAAGGTACCGGACACTTATTTCCCGCTCTAGCAGGCATGGGGACCGACAATGGGAACCGAGTCGCCATCAACTGTAGGGACATTCGCAGGTTAGGTAAACTTTGCCGTCAACTTTTCCCAGTCAACCAAGCTTTCCGATTTGACCGACGTGAACACTTAAACTTAGCAGCCAAACCTTCCGAAACTTACAGTGACTGAATATAGCGGACATCGTTGACGCTTGGCTTGAGGGAGTTGGTTCAGTGGCGTATAGAACATCCGGTACTCGTGTTTCGATCGTTGTTCCGCACTTGGGCAATGATGCCGAATTCGAAGATAGCTTGGTTTCGGTGCTGGAGAACCGCCCAGCCGATTCTGAGGTCTGGGTCGCCCATGATGGGCGTTACCAAGATCCGTTTGACTTGAGCGACGAAGTCAAATTTCTCACCAATCGCGCCAATTCGTTGCCAGAATTGATTGCTTGCGCTGCGGAAACTGTGACGGGAAGATTTGTACACGTGATCGCTGGCGGCGTCCGCGCGACCGAAGGCTGGATCGACGCAGCATTGGAAAAATTCGAACACGAAGATGCTGCGATGGTCGCACCGGTGGCGCGTCAATCTGTGGGTGGTCGAATCACTTCGGCTGGCTGGACCAGTTCAGCGTCGCGATTAGCCGAGCCACTCGCCGCAGGAAAACGCGACCTTGGCCGTCATGATACCGCTTCGCTTCGCGGAGTTTGCTTGGCGGCATCTTTCTGGCGTCGTGATGAACTGCGTTCGGCGACGCGAGCATTGGCAACCGACAGCCTTTCGGCTGCTCAATTTGGTTGGTCTCGGCTGCTTTGCCACCGTGGTTGGCGCTGCCTGTTGTCCGAAGAATGCACCGTGCTTGCTGATACGAAAATGTTAGGACTCGCTCCTTCGATGAATCGTGGTGCGATTTTGCGGTCGCTGGAATCTGAAATCGAGGGCTTATCGCTGGCGAGTTCAGCCGTCTCGGTCGGGATCGCCGCGATCAATAATCTTCTGCGCCCGAGCATTTGGGGAGAAATCGCGGGCGAAGCGATATCGCTAGTACACCGTTCGAGCGCCGGCCGATCACTGTACATCGACGAGATTCAAACCCCCGATGACGCGGTCGCAATCATCCGCATGCCTCAATCCACCGCGACCACTCCAGCAAGCATGGTTCGACGCGCGGCCTAGTGCCAGAGTAGAACAATTGTCCCCAATTGTTTTCCGAGCAATTGGGGACAATTGCTCTACTATCCAGCGCTCATTGCCGACACGGACCATACCCCACCTGATAACGCTCGCAATGATTTTATAAACTACGCCAACAGTTCGGACTCAAACTAACGCGTATCAAGAACAGCGAGAAAGCGATGTCATTCGGAAACAGCGGTGATTTCGATGGTGGCAATCGGCCCCGTGGGCAAAATACTGGCAGCCCCTACGCTGCCGGCTCCGGCCAAAACGTTCCGCCAAAAAGCAACGCATTGTGGTGGATACTCGGTATTTTAGGGGTGTTAACCGTCGGCGGCATTTTTGTTTGCTGTGGTGTTGGCTACTTTGCGTTTCGTTTTGGAACTCAAGCTGTCGCCGAAGCAGTCAAGTCATCGATCTCTACTGACCCCGTCATTCAGGAGCATATCGGCAATATCACCGATCTCAGTATGAATTTGACAGCGACTGGTGCTGCGGGTGGCGGCGATAAAATAGTTCTTGATATCAAGGGCGATAAAGGAACCGGGCAAGTCGAAGTCGTAATGGGTGGTGACCCCGGTGGTCAATCGGTCAGGTCCTGCGTTCTGATCCTGCCAAACGGCGAACGGATTCCTCTCGCTGTCGGTCCCGCAGGCCAGATGACTCCGCCCGATGATGCGATTGAAACGACAGAATCAGACCCGTTACCATCCGTAGACACGAACCTGCAAGATGCTGCTCAAGAAATCGAACCAGCCAAGCTTTAAGAAATGTGCGACTTAGTTTCACGCACAATCCGAATTTCTAACCCCTCACCAAGTTGATTGAATTCCATGAAAGTTGCGACATTTGAGACCGATAAGGGCACGATCCGCATCGAGTTATTCGCAGACAAGACACCTAAGACTGTCGCCAATTTTGAAAAGTTGGTTGACAAGTCGTTTTATAACGGACTTACGTTTCACCGAGTCATTCCTGACTTCATGGTCCAAGGCGGCTGTCCGTCAGGCACCGGCACCGGTGGGCCAGGCTACAAATTTGCCGACGAGTTCCATCCAGACCTGAAGCATGACACACCAGGAATTCTTTCCATGGCCAATGCCGGCCCCAACACCAACGGAAGCCAGTTTTTCATCACCCATGTGCCTACACCCTGGCTGGATGGCAAGCATACCGTCTTCGGTAAAGTGCTCGAAGGACAAGACGTGGTCGATGAAATCCAACAGCGAGATAAGTTGATCTCAGTTACGATTTCTGAAGAATAGGCATTGCCCAGCAAATCAAGGCAATAACAACGCGTTCGTGATCAATCGCCATCCATCCAAGCCATGCAATCAAGTCTAAAAACGTCTTTTGCTCGGCCGCATTTTGTGTTGGTCACGATCACTATCCTTGGTCTTGGTGGCTGCAGTGATACTGCGCGTCCGATCTATCCGGTGCGCGGCATTGTTCGGTTTCCAGACGGCAAGGTTCTCCGCGAAGGCTCGGTCGAGTTTGAAATCATTGGAGTTGAAAAACCGGTCACCGCGACAGGAAAAGTGCAACCCGACGGTAGCTTTGTCTTGGGAACCTATCAAAGGGATGACGGAGCCCTGGTCGGAAAGCACCGAGTTGTGGTGGTCTCTAATAACAATTCCGGCTCGCTACACGAACGCCCAGGACTGGTTCAAGAAACGGTTTTGCATGAAAAATATCGCAGCTATCGGTCCTCGGGACTGACGCAAGAAGTCAAACCTGAAACCAACAATTTCGTCATTGAAGTTGACTATGCGGACACGAAGCCATAGACGGCTTATTCTGATACGACTTCGTGGTCATTCCGCGCCGTCAAACGGCCCAAGACATCTGTCGAAATATGAACACTAAAGGTTCGGACGCTACCGTCAGCGAAGACGAAGTTGACACCGGCTGCATGGTAGCTACCAAAGTTGTTTTCGAAGTCGTCTTGGGGAAATTTTGCTAACGGATACCCTGGTCCGCCGCAACGCGAAAAATTACTAGGGTGGTCACCATTGTAGATGGCACCATCTTCTGGAGCGATGCCTTGCCACAGCGGTCTCATGTGCTTTTCGCCAACGAGGATCGTCTGACTCGCACCGTCGGTCAAACTTGCATACGTCGTTCGGCTTTTCCACTCGATTAACTTCGCATGGGGCGGAGCGAAATATCCAATGGGAACCGTCGGTGGATCGGTCACACCGATACCCATAATCATCGCCCCGTTGGATGTGATCCAATTCCATACGCCTGCAGGACCATGGCCAGCCGAACACGCATAGTCGCTGACCGTACCTGGTACGTGACCGCCGATTTCGAACGGCGACAAAATGTCGTCTCCAGAAGTACTAAACAAATTGCCATCACGCCGCGAAGGACAGTAGTACATCGGGATCTGGGTCAGTCGAGCTTTGTCCGTCTGGTAGTAATACTTTAGTTGGTCGTCCCACTCATCCGGCAAGGCTGTCTGTTCCATGAAGGGAAGGATTAAAAAAGCCCAACTCGTATAGTGATCATAATTCCGGCTTGGCGGTAAACTTCGTCGCTGGCTTTCAAAGTTCTGAATGGCTAACCCAATTTGTTTTAAGTTATTGATGCAGCTCGTCTGCCGCGCCGACTCGCGCGTTGCCTGAACGGCCGGAAGCAATAGCCCCAGCAACAGGGCGATGATCCCGATGACGACAAGCAGTTCGATCAGCGTAAAGCCAAGTACTGGTTTCGCTGCTTCGAATCGCCGCCTGTTGGCAAGTAAAACAACTCGATTCATGATTGGTTTCCGCTCAATGCTAAGTGTCTTGCACCGACAAACGCTTCCCGAAGACACTGGTTATAACCTCTCCGGAGGTCGTTTTGTGAAAGCTTTGCTTTTTTGACACTTTTCGCTGAACTACCGTCTACCTTAAAAACTAGGTTTAGCAATTCAGGGGTGCCAACACGCGTTGTTATAGACATCTTCAAAAGTATCTTCGGCCCCCTGCCAGCTTGGGCTTGTACTACCCGCTAGTTCACGCTGTCCACCTAAGTAACTCGGATTTCACCTAGCACCGATTATTTGGTAAGGTAACGCTCGTTCACTGCGGTATCAGTTCAGGTTAAGGGAGTGGTTTTTAAGTGGCACGTGAAGCGATTTATCAGTCGTCCGACCCAGAACCAGAAAAGTCGGGGCTGAATGAAAAGGCTGGCGATGGCGTAAATTCGACGACTCCTCCTGTGGTCGAACAGGATGTTCGCTTGCGCCCGCGCCGAATGTCTGAAATGGTGGGCCAACGCGACGTGATTGAAAGGCTACAAATCGCGATCGATGCTGCCCGTCGACGAAATGAACCGCTGGGGCATATCTTGTTCGACGGACCACCAGGACTTGGCAAGACAACCTTTGCGACCGTGATCCCCGAAGAGATGGGCACCACGGTGCAATTCGCCAACGGTGCGGGATTGCGAGCTCCCAAGGACTTGATTCCCTATTTGACAAATTTGGAGCAAGGGTCGGTCCTGTTCATTGACGAGATCCACCGCCTTCCCAAAAGCGTCGAAGAATATCTTTACACAGCGATGGAGGATTTCCGAATCGACATCGTTCTTGGTGAAGGCGTCAGCGCGCGAACGCTGAATCTTGCCCTGCGTCCCTTCACGTTGATCGGTGCGACCACGCGAGCTGGGATGTTGAGCGGGCCGCTGCGCGATCGATTCCAAATCCGCGAGCACTTAGGCTGGTACTCACGCCCAGAACTTTGCGAAATCGTTCAGCGCAATGCCATCAAGCTGCACGTGTCAGTTGACGATTTGTCGGCGATTGAAATCGCGACCCGAAGCCGTAGCACACCTCGATTGGCAAACAATCGGCTGCTGTGGGTCCGTGACTATTCACAAAGCCGCGCCGAAGGACGAATCGATAAGGCGGTTACGATTGCAGCGCTAAAGATGATCGGCATCGATCACCTTGGGCTGGATAAACAAGATCGCGGCTATCTTGATACGCTGCTGCGAGTCTTTGCCGGGGGGCCAGCGGGCTTGGAAGCAATTGCGCATACCATGAATGTCAGCGGCGATACATTGGAAGACGAAGTCGAGCCATTTCTGTTGCGAAGCGAGATGATCGTCCGCACTCGTCGCGGCCGAATCGCAACGCCGAAGGCATACGAACACTTAGGCAAAGCGATTCCAGCGTAGATCAGCTATTGGTTCTGGCCGGGACTCAAGACCTCAACCACGAGATTCGGAGCCAACGAAGGATAGACCCCTGCCAGCTTGCCGCGTGGAATTAAGTAGCGGAACGGCGCGAGCCGTCCGGTGCCGTTTCGAAAAACCCGGAGAAACACCGGGCGGCTCGCGCCTCACCGCTAACAAAATGCTT
>JAYVSE010000211.1:0-23897 GCA_043775635.1 Planctomycetaceae bacterium
GCTCAAGCACCACGACCCGAATTTTCCTATCGAACGATGGCACCATCAATCTCGTAAAACCCGTGAATCGTTGCAAAAAATTACCGGATAGACTCTAACTGAAATTCGGTGTAGGCGGACGGTAATCACCGATATCGATTGACTTGAACCAGTCGATCGTTTTCGCCAACCCGATGCTGAGCGGGATTTTGGGTTCCCAACCGAGATGCTTCTTCGCCAGCGTAATATCGGGACGTCGTCGCGTCGGATCGTCCGCTGGCAGCGGTTTGCGAATCAATTGTGATTTTGAACCAGACAGGGAAATGACGAGTTCGGCTAACTCAAGGATCGTAAACTCACCTTGATTGCCGATATTGACTGGGCCGATGAAGTCCTTTGGCCCATTCATCATCGCGATGATCACGTCGACGAGGTCATCGCGATAACAAAATGAACGAGTCTGTGAACCATCACCAAAGATGGTGATCGGTTCGCCCATGATCGCTTGCCGAATGAAATTAGACACCACGCGGCCATCAAACGGATGCATCCTTGGCCCATAAGTATTGAATATTCGTACGATGCGAATATCGACATGGTTAGACCGGTGATAGTCCATAAACAACGTTTCCGCGACTCGTTTGCCTTCGTCGTAGCAAGCTCGCGGACCGATCGGATTGACTGAACCACGGTACGATTCCGGCTGCGGATGCACTTCGGGATCACCGTAAACTTCGCTGGTGCTGGCTTGCAGAATCGTCGCACCACAACGCTTCGCTACCCCCAGCATATTGATCGCACCAAGCACTGATGTCTTGATGGTTTTGATCGGATTGTATTGGTAGTGACCAGGTGCGGCTGGGCATGCCATGTTGTAAATCTGGTCGACTTCCAAATAGATTGGCAATGTCACATCATGACGAATGAGTTCAAAATTAGGGCGTCCTAGCAAGTGCACCACATTGGTTTTCTGGCTAGTGAAGAAATTGTCGAGACAAATCACGTCGTGGCCATCGTCAAGCAATCGTTCGCACAGGTGCGAACCCAAAAACCCAGCGCCGCCAGTGACAAGAATGCGTTTAATCATGGGAGCCGTTCAGTAGAAGTTCTAGTCGCGGAGATTGACGGTGGAGTATAGTCGGACGTCATCGTGTCCAATATCGCACTTACGTTCAAGGTCGTCGCCGCCTAGCTTAGCATCGTGCGACAAATAAGTGTCGCCTTTCGCTCCGCGAAAGTAGCGTTCTTCCGTTCTTTCGCGGAGCGAAAGGCAACAATAAAGACAAGACCGGATGTAACGGAAATTCGGGATTGAAGGATCCCATTGCCACATGAGCTCACCCAAATATTATCGCGTCGAAATTTGCAAAGAGTCGTTTGTCTTTTCTGCTGCCCATTTCATCACGTTCGCCGGTGACATCTGCGAACGGCTACACGGCCATAATTACGGCGTTCGCGTCGTTGTCGAAGGGCCTTTGGACGAGAATCGGTATGTCGTCGATTTTATCGCTTTGCGCGACGCGATTCTTGCCGTCACGGGAACATTGGATCATCACGTTTTGCTGCCTCGTGATCACCGAGAAATTCTAATTTCCAGCGAAGGCGGCGAAACCACCGCGAGATTTCGCGAACGACGCTGGGTTTTTCCCAATGAGGATTGCGTGATTCTTCCCGTCGTTAATACCACCGCAGAAGAACTTGCCAGGTTCATCGCCGAACGAGTTCGTGACCAAACCGCGATGCAATTCGGCGATGCGATCGAAACGCTAGAGGTCGCAGTGGATGAGAATCATGGCCAGTGGGGCATTTACCGTATGCCGTGGCAACTCAAATGATCACGTTCATCAATCTCAACCCAATCGTTGCGACCATCACCGATCATGATATCCGCTACCACCGCCTTTGACTGATCATGCGCATCGGTTGGCGTGCCGGACGATAGACAAGGAAGCACCGATGGATATCGGTGAGCGGATGTCACTCGATACGAGTTGCAAGGATAGCAAAAAGTGAAGACAGCAACCCAATCAATGATGAACGAAGCAGGTTTGACTCGCGCTGCAATCTTGCTAATGAGTTTGCCCAACCGCGCAGCCGCTCTCGTGCTAGCAAAGCTTCCCCAGCATTTCATCGAAGCGATTTCGATTCGCATTGCCCAGACTGACTCTATCGGTGGCGATGAACAAGAAGTCGTGATGGCGCAGTTCTTAACCAGTAAGACCAGCGCGATTTACGCCAGCCCTGGTGGGTTGGAGCGAGCCAAGGAGCTGATCAAAGAAGCGCTGGGGCGTGACGCTGGTGAAGTTTTAGGGAACCTGCAGCAAACGATCGAGTCGATGCCGTTTGCGCTCGTTAAAAAGGTGGATCCGCAGACCCTGTTGCAATTCATCGGCGAAGAGCATCCGCAAACAATTGCACTTTTGATGTGCCACCTTCCGACCAACTATGCAGCCGAAGTGCTCGCCGGATTGGCGGTCCCCAAGCAGCTCGAGGTCATTCGCAGAGTGGCAACGCTTGGCCGGACCAGTCCCGAGGCCGTGGCGGAACTTGAAAATGGACTTGAGCAGCGACTGAGTAGCATGGTCAACCAACAGCACACTGCCGCTGGCGGAGTCGAAAGTGTTGCTGAAATTCTAAACGTATCCGAACGTTCTATTGAACGGGCCATCATGGAGACGCTAGCAAGTGAACAACCGGAGTTGTCCGATGAGATTCGTCGCTTGATGTTTGTCTTCGAAGACATTACGAAGCTTGCCGATCGTGACATTCAAACTCTGCTCAAGAATGTCGAAACATCACAGTGGGCGATGTCGCTCAAGGGTGCTAGCAAGGCGTTGCAAGAAAAGATCATGAAAAACATGAGTTCACGTGCCGCCGACAACTTAAAAGAAGAAATGGGATTCCTCGGCAGTGTTCGCTTGAGCGAGGTCGAGGCCGTTCAGCAAAAGATCGTCGACGTTGTGCGTCACCTCGAAGACAGCGGCGAAGTTTCTCCTCCTGCAGGCGAAACCGAAGAGCGTTACGTGAGCTAATTTGCAGTCGTCGGAAAAATCGGCAGAATCGTCAAAGTCTACACGATGGCTTGTCGATACCCAGTATTGGGCGACGAAGCGCTGCCGTGATTTGCGGCATCCGATTCGACGTGGGGGGGGCTCCACACTTGACCCGTATTATCGACGAGCAACGCTGCACGTGAAAGACTAAGTTTCACGCAGTGAGTTCTCGCCGTATCGTGCGGGAACCTCGGGAAGCCCTTCGAAATGAATCGTTCGTTGATCAAACCGGCTGCGTACTTACAAATCGTTCTCGCGATATTGTCGGCTTCCGGTTGCTCCGTAACACAGCCGTTTTTTGCCAACGAGTCGCCAGACTTGCAGCATTATCTGGGCAGCGCTACGAAGATAGAGTATCCCGACGTCGAGACCGAAAGTCTCGCGGAAACGATCAATTGCCATCCTCCGCTAACGCTAAGCAATCACGACTACAGTGAATATTGGGACCTGCCTCTCGAAGAGTGCATCTCGATTGCTTTACAAAATTCAAAGTTCTTTGTCACCACCAGCGGCCTTGCAGAACTTCGCCAAAACGTCGCTTCACAGTTCACTAGCGGTACGTCTGACCAAGTCGGAAGTATTTACGACATCGCGTTACAGCAGAGTCGGACTCAAACGATACCGTTGACCGTTGATGGCAACGGCAATCGAACGCTTCCTCGAGGTGTCTTGCGTGCCAATCAGATCGGCGGCGTAGAAGATGCACTTGCCGAATTTGATGCACAGACTAGCAGCTTTGTAAACTTGGCGACCACCGATCGCGCTCGTAACACCGGTGCAAACAATCCTTTCAACCCACAACAGTTCACCGCACTTGACGTTACACAACAGTCCGCGATCAGCAAACGACTTGCAACGGGCGGCGTTGCAACGCTTCGCCAACAGATCATCTTCGGCAGCAACAACGTTGGCATCGGCAATGTTGCTCGTAGTGTCCCCAGTGACTGGACCGCGCTCGTTGAAGCTCAAATTCAGCATCCATTGATGCGCAACCGCGGCACCTTGGTCAATCGAATCCCTCTCGTACTGGCAAGCCTTAACGAAGACGTCGCCATCGCTGAGTTCGAAATAAACGTTCGAAACTTAGTTCGCGATATCGAAGTCGCCTACTGGGATTTGTACGTCGCCTACCGCGCCGTCGCCACCTCCATGATCGGACGCAATAGTGCTCAAGCGACACAGCAATTTGCCAAGCTTAACCTCGACGGTGGAACAGGCACGAAGCAAGACCTTGCCCAAGCAACCGTACAATACTACTCGTTCAAAGGACAGCTCGAGTCTGCACTTGCGGGTTCCAATCTCCCCGGCTCTGATCGACTGGGCGTCTACGGTGCAGAACGCCAACTTCGAGAAAAGATGGGCTTGGCTGCAACCGATGGTCGTTTGATTCGCCCCAGCGATGAACCGAACATCGCACGTGTGCAATTCGATTGGGACGAATCGGTCGCGCAGTTGTTGTACCTCAGTCCTGAGTTGCGACGCACGAAAATTCGAATTCAACAGAACGAACAAGAATTGATTGTAGCCAAGAATCAGATTCTTCCTGAAGTCGATTTGTCATTCATTTATCGTTGGGTTGGCGTTGGTGACACACTTGGTCCACCCAACCGTCATGGCGCAAATTTCCCCAGCCCCGGTTCATCGGCCCTCGCAGAATTAACGGGCGGCAACTATCAAGAACTCGCCGCACGCTTGGACATTCAACCACCTTCCATTGGTGCAAGAAGAGAATTGACTCGCATCCGAGGTGCGCAATTGCAGATCGCTCGCGAAAGAGCCTACTTGATGGAAAATGAACGCCTACAAGTCAGCCAACTCAGCGATGCGATGGCAAAATTGACAACCCATTACCAGCTCGTACAGACCAATGCGATGCAGTGGCAAGCCGCAGAACAAGAAGTACAAGCTCGTCTCGCCGAATACAAAGGCGGACGAACGCCAGTGAACGTCGTGCTTCAAAGTCAACAACGCCGTGCTCAAGGTCAGATTGATTACTATCGCGCTCTATCCGAATTCAACAAGTCGATCAGCTATGTCCACTACGTGAAGGGCACCCTGCTCGCCCATGACAATATTCAACTTGAAGAAGGATGTTGGAACAAGAAAGCATATTGGGATGCACTGGAACGAGCACGCGAACGAAGTGCAGGCCGCAAATGGCAGTATGGTGTTTCACGACCGGGTGTCATTCGTCAAGGCGAGATCAAGAGCCCAGCGGAAGCGGCACAGATTCGATCCATGTCGGCTAACGTTGGCACCACGAATCCACCAGACATGACAGCATTTGAGAATGGTGAGATGGAACAAGAAGGTCCTGTCGAACTATTCGACGCGATGGGGAGCGATGTTAATCTGCAACCCATCGAAGTTGAAGACACGAAGTTGCAAGATCTTGAGTCGCCTGCAGAGCTACGCCAAGCTGATCCTGAAAACGATCTAGGCAACTCAGTACTTTTGCCTCCCGCGAAAAACTCTGGTGCAAACAATCGTGTCAACCAACAGATGAGCTACGAAGAAGTTCGAGTTGCCAGACCTACGACCCGGTCCATTGGCGACGAAGACCGACCGGAACCATTACGAAAACATCCGGTGTGGAGAAAGCCAAACTAGACTGGATAAAGAGTGAGCTCCAACGTTAGGAGCCCTCAAACAAACCGTTGCGGGGCGGAGGTTTGTGGGATCAGTCGACGCGACGCGCCGTCGGCACATGATGCCCACAACGAACCAAGCTCGACATTGCTTTTGCGATGTCGGGCTTTTGGTCGTTGATGTCTATCCAACTAATTGGACAGCGCCAACTAACCGGCAATACCAGTGTCTTCAGTGACTTCAGTTTCGCCTTTCGCTCCGCGAAAGAGCGCTCTTTCGCGGAGCGAAAGGCGAAACTGGTCTCTGAGCAAGGTCGCGATAGTAGCAGGCACACACCGTGTGCCGTCCGCAAATACTGGCGATTCCGTGGCCGACGGCACTTGGAAAGTGCCTGCTACGTTGAAAGTAGCTGGCATTGGGCGTTGCCCAGGGGGCCTGATGAAAATGTGTTGGTTGTTCTGGCTTTTGCTAACCGAGGGGCGGATTGCAAATTGAAAAATGCAAAATGAACATTGCAAATCCGTCATTGAATATGACCTGTTTCCTTATCAATTTTCAATTTTCAATTATCGCCGACAAGGACAGACTAACGATTGACTAACGCTCAAGGAATCCCGCAGGCTTGCCCTGCGGATCGTTGGGTTTTTCGCTAATAATCGATTCTCAATCACCGCCGCGCTCGCCGTACGCACGCTCGATTGCCTTCAGCAATCGAGCGTGCGTACGGCGGAGAGACATGGTGAAGCTATTCAGGGTAGGAAGAAACCGAAACATCCGCAGGGCAAGCCTGCGGGATTTGTAGTCACTACGCACCCTTACGGCCCTGGCATTGCGGCAACGTGCCTGGACACTCCCACGAAACGAATCCGTTTGGCCAACGGCCAAAATCAATCCATTTCCGTCCAGGATAAATAGGGCCGTTGGCCTAAAATAATTAACTAATCTCCGGAATTTCATATCCACTACGATAACTTCGCTTCAGAAAGCCATTCGCAACCTCTGCGTGCTCGCCAATAAACTTTTCCGTTTTAGCATCGTGGTGCAGTTTAGGACTCACACGAAGATCGGAGACACTTAGGCCGAGTGGCTTCAATTGAGATCGAAGTTCCTCAACCAACTTCGGCCACACTTCAACGTGCGAACCAATGGAAGAAAGTTGCGCCTCGTCAAAGGTTGTCGCAGTTTGATACCCTACATTCGCAAGGTTGCACCACCCCGTTGAATAATGCCCAGTCTGCGCTTCGGCCTTCAAATCTTCGCTACGTCGCGACCGCATCGCATCAAAGAAGTTTTGGACATGCAATTTTACAATGTTTCCACCTTTAAAATCGCGGATTTTTTTACCCTTGTGATCAGTCGCAATTGCACTTTGCCGTTGACCAAGCAAATAGCCGCCTTGACAAGCAACCACATAGCCGCTGCCCGGTCCTGCTGCCGGGCGGCCTGCTTTCGAATCCCAGGACCCACTGCCGTCTTTCGCACGCGCAAGGTTGCTGACGGCAATCAACGTTGGAAACGAATCTGTCTCATAAATTGCATAGTGAACGTTAGGCGTGTGCCCGGCATCGTTCCACGCGACTCGTCCGGCAACTGTACTGACGGTTGACGGCAATGAAGTCGAATCCTGATAAGCAACGTTGCGAACATCGTCGAGAACATGGACGCCCCAGTTTCCCATCTCACCGTTTCCGGTGTTGTAGTTCCAATGCCAATCGTAGTGCAGTTTGTCTCGCATGATCGGTTGATCAGCCGCTGGACCAAGCCACAATTCATAGTTAACTTCTTTGGGAATCGACAATGCTTGTTTGCGCATACCAATCGGTGGTCGCACGCCAAGACGATTGGCTTGCGCATAAAGAATGGTGCCGAGCGTATTGTCCTCGTGCAGAAATTTTTTGAGTTCCGCTTGCATCGGGTCCGAACGCTGTTGGGTTCCCACTTGCACGATTCGGTTGTACTTGCGGGCTGCTTGGACAACTTGCCGACCTTCCCACTGCGTATGCGACAACGGCTTTTCGACATACACATCTTTGCCCGCCTGCATCGCCCAGATCGCAGCTAAACAATGCCAGTGATTGCAAGTCGCAATGAAGACGGCATGAATGTTAGGATCGTCAATGATCTTTTTCAGATCCTGATGCGCCTTCGCTCCGCATTTTCCAGCCATTTTACCTGCGCGATCTGAATCCGGATCCGCGACTGCCAAAACCTTAACGCCGGAAATCTTAACGATGTCGTTCAGTAGTTCCTCTGCCCTACCCCCGGCACCAATCATGCCGACACCTATTTGGTCATTGGGCCCAAGCGACTTGGTGGCTCCCCATGCCCGTATCCCCGGCATTGCAATCGCCGCTCCCATCGCGGCACTTTGTCGAATAAACGACCGTCGGTCATGTCGCGAAAGCATCGAAAATGGTCCCTAAGGTAAGAGTCGAAGTTGTCCGTAAGGATTCTGAATGTACACGCATTACAAGTGAAGACCAAGATCCGAGACGAAAAGCTATCGCCAAACCACGCATCGCGGGCCTAGACGGAAATCCACGGTTGCTCGCTTGCCATCGAATCGAATGTACTACCGCTGAGCGAGAAGCGTCGAAAAGTTTAGAATTTTGTAGAATGCATGTAACTGCGCTATTCGAGTTAGAGTCTCTCCGGCTTCAGCAGAACGCAGGTCCAGACGCCGCCATGACTCGATTGACTGTGGCAAAGACACTGATCGCGGCGGGCGAGTTAGTTTATGCGGACTGCGTTTCGCGACCACTGCGACAAGGCATATTAACGGACGAGGAACAACCACTCGCCGACGAAATTTTTGATATCCTTGATCGCGAACTCACGGCAAAAGCTCGTACGCTCAGCCGACGAACTTATCGCATCCCTGCGTTAGTCTTAGCATGCGACTGGCGTTCATAAAACCAGTAACGTTCTCTACCAAATCGACTTTGGCATCTGACGAAAGGTTGACAATCATTGTCCGAGCTATCGCAATCAATTTTTTGAATCAATCGACTGCGTAACTCTACATCTTGACCACTCAGTTTTGGTGGCGTTGTCATTCGGATGATCCGCCAAACAAATTCAGATCTGGCGATCCAACATCGTCAGTTCCCGGATAGTACAACACCCATCCCGCATTTGCAGTCGATTCGAGTAGGGCGCGAACTATCGGAATCGTCAAAGTAAGTGACTGCAGTGATCCGTCACCGTAAATGTAACGTGGTTTGTACAAGCCTTCAAATTCGAGCAACGTACGGTATGTGTTTCCGTTTGGGTCTTTCGGATCGAGTTCAGGCATCGAGATTGCGATGCACACGCCGAAGCGATCACCGTTCTCTCGCCTTGCGTCGATATGAATTTCAGCAATCCGAGACATACGTTCTATTCAGTCGGGTAATGTCTAAATTAACAACGCCCGCATGGGAGATTAACCACTTTAAAAATCCTAGCCCGCGTTATCCCATACAAATATTTTGTTCGTCGATCATTGGTTCGCGGACTCGGCCCGAAGTTGAAATATGACGCCTTCATCATAGCCGAAAGCATCCAACCACACATCATTGTAAATGAGGATTGCGAGCGCACTTGCCTCTGTGTTCGTCACTCAAAACTCCAGACATGGTTAAACCACGAATAACACAAATCACACGAATAGGATTAGTGTTATTCGAGTCGATTCGTGGTTGAACGACTATAGGCACTGGTTACGGACGCGGCACGGAAAACAAAAACATTTGGTCTGCAAGACAAGGCAATACTCGCAGCGAAACTGGGCTCGATCGCCGACTAACGCTCTCAGGTCCGTTGTAACGTATGAGATCATCCGGCGAGCAGACTTTTTGCTTTCGCCTTGGCAAGACGCATCACGTGCTCGAGCGCCATGTAATTATCGAGTTCCGATTTCTCTTCGGTGCTTAAGCTAGCGTTTTTTTCGCGCCGCAAAAGATCGGCGACCCTAGATTTCGTAGCGTCCGAAACCGAAAAAACCGCGACCATCGCGGGGGTGCTTCCGGACGCAATGAAGTCGATAATTTCAGAATAAGCGCTCATGCCTGCATTGTAATCAGCGACGGATAGAGCGGCAATAACTAAGTGATTCCCGCGTGAATCGCGATGACCACAGATTGAGAATGAAGCAACGACTCCACGCAATGCATGCCCGACGGTACAATTGGATTTGGTCCTGATTCCCTTATTCTGCAGTTATACATCACCATGCCTGGGTTCCAAATCGCGAGTGCAACGCCCCCCTTGCCCAGGACATACTGGGTTCTTGATGGTAAGTTTTTGGCGGGGGCTTATGTGGGGCAGGCTGATCCCATTGCTCACATGACGCGACTCAATGGGTTATTCAATGCGGGCCTGCGGACCTTTGTTAATTTAATGGAAGTGGACGAAACGAATAACGATGGCAAGGCATTTGTTCGCTACGACGAAAACCTAAACCAAATTGCCACGAAGTCCAACGAACGCGTCGAGTGCTTGAGGTTTCCCATCGTGGATGGGCACATCACAACCCACGAGTATATGCACGAGATTCTCGATGCCGTGGATGATTCACTCGAAAACAATCGACCTGTCTCTGTGCACTGTTTTGGTGGCATCGGCCGTACGGGGACAGTCGTTTGTTGTTGGCTTCTGCGTCATGGCTATGCGACTACATCCAACGTGTTCGAAATGCTCAAAGACATGCGGCAAGCGGATCGACTACGCGCGTCTTGGCCGGCTCCCGAAAATGAAACTCAAAGAGCATTTGTGCTTGCGTCGGTGAATCGTCCTAAGATCAAGCAATCCAAAAAGCAGTCGCCAATGGCATTAAGTAACGATTGGTTTACCAAACTTACCGGGTTCTCGGAACGTTCTCCCAACGAAGTGAGGGAGAACATCACGATACGGGATGGTCGTTTAGCGTCAAAGGTTAACGATCAGTCGTTTCAGTTCGGATGCTTGGAGATCGCGTCGCTCCGAGAGTTGCGTAAACGAGTTGCCAAAGTTGAGAACACACAAGGCAAGTTGCACGTGGCAGAGTTGGTTGGCGATGCGAAGGCGCTTCATGCTGATACTGCAAACGCTGGTGCCGTTTTTCAAGTCGCGTCGCAGTTCAATCTGCTTGAGATGGTTTCTCCGAGCGTCACTCCCGAGCAGGGTATCGCGATCTACGAGCACGATCCAACTCAGGGCCCCGCTTGTGCGATCGCCTGTGGTGCAGGCACGATCTACCGAAATTACTTCTTGGAGTTGGATGGACAGATTGGGCAGACTGCGATGAAACAAGTAGATTGCCTTGCAGAAATTGGCGAAGCGTTGGGGAATACCAGCACCCGATTGTGGAAAATGAAGAACGGTTACGCATTGCCAACGGCTGAGGGACTCAAGGAAGTCGACTCCAGATTGAGCATGCTGTCGGAATCTGAACTTGATGAACTGCGTGCCAAACTGAAGATTGGATTGCAATGGGACACCCAGGTAACCCTGGACGGCTGCGAGCACTTGGTGACTCAGGCGTATTGCTTGGCTCTATCGGTGGCTTACAGCGGTTTGTCCTTGCGATTGTGGGAGAGGTTTGCGAGACTGATTTTGGAGGCTGCTTATGAAGCAACGTTTGCCACAGCGGTTTTGAATGCGTCGAAGAGTGGCAACAAATCGGTGTACCTAACCCTACTCGGTGGGGGCGCGTTTGGCAATGACCAAGTGTGGATCCTGGATGCGATTCGTCGAGCAGCGAAACTGTATGCTAAGTTCGACTTGGTTGTGAAGATCGTCAGCTTCCGTCGCTCCAATCCAGCGATTTGTAAACTGTGTGAAGCACTCTGATTAGTTCCGCCTTCGACATGAACGTAAATACGTTGATGACGAACGAAGTACGCCCGATGGTCGGGTTCGCGAAACGACCATGAACGACTCATTCAATCAAGCGATTCCAGGAAATCACGGTACGCCCAATCATCGATTCTGGGGTTTAACGATCCGTCGTATTTCTGCAGCTCCAGCAGGCGATACTGACGACGAATCTCGCTATCAAGATCGTAGAGTCGAATGGTGGATTCGGCTCGAATCTGATCTGCGATTGGTGCTCGCGGATTCGGAGCAATTGCTCCATTCGTGAAGTCGAACTTGAAATATCGATGAAAGGAATAATCCACCTCATCTGGGGCAATAAGCCCGTCTTCCCAAAGTTCGCGTTTTGCACCTTGGCAAAATTCACAACAGAAATACAGGTTCGTCCATTCGAACGCCAAATGTGCAAACACGTCGCGACTTTTCGGGCGGAAATGTTCGACTGGCGTTTTTGATCGGTCTGCGAGTGGAAACGTATCGCAGAAAGAGCAATGCCCCTGGTTCATAAAATACAATGCAGGCAATGCCCACTGTCGTGCAGTTAGCCCATCGACTATGTACCAGGAAAATCCGTTTGGGTTATTGGCGCGAAGATTCAACCACTGCTTCGTCCATTGGTCTGATTTCTCGTCAAACTGCGGTGGAGCAGGCGGCCTCGTCTGCTTCCTCATGACTCAGCGACTCCAGTCGTCATTAATCGTTCCATTTGCCGTAGCTCACGGGCCATCATGTTCGAAAGGGATTCGCTTCGGGCGGCAATCACTTCGGCTTTTCCGCGAAGGATATTGAACGTGTCCGCGCCATCGAGGACGTTTTTGCGAATGGATCGAAACTCTGCCAGCAGGTTTTCTGTTTCAGGATCGTACCATTCCTGAATTCCCAGAATGTCAGAAACAACGTCGAGATAGGTGTCTCCAGGGCTGCAGGGGATTGGCTTGTCTGCGGTAACAAGCCCCTTGTCGTTCGCTCGCAAAACGTGAATCCATCCAAAATTCACTGAAGAAATAACGAATGGAGAATGAGTTGCGATAAATATCTGTGAATTTGGAAACAGTAATTGTGCTGCCGGAACGAGTTGTCGTTGCCACGCTGGATGCAGGTGACTTTCGGGTTCGTCAAGCAGCAACAAGACCGGGACATCCAACGGGTTTGGATGCTCCGGAAACTTTGCGTCGAGTTTCGCGATGCACGACACTAGCCATCCAATGATGGACCTGAGTCCGTCTGGACACTCGGCAATCCTCATCTTCACACCGCCCCAAAAGACTTTGAGATGAACTTCGGGACTCGGGCTCACGTCAAATGCGAATCGTCGGCCAGTGACGGTCGTGATCGCCGCTTCCATTCGAGATGTAATATCGGTTGCTCGGGCGCTGGTTTCAGTGCCGCGACGCAACTGTTCCATCGCCGCACCTACTTTCAGATTCGCCATACTCTGGCAAATTAATGCATCTTCTGATTGTGGACGATCGAATGTAAGTTGATCCTCAAGCTTACCAATCTGAAGTGGACTTATCGCCACGATCTTTGCGTCTCCCGCTCTCGCCGTCCCGCGAAATGCCAAAGCCATCGAGTCTTTTGCCGCTGGCCATGCGAGTGTATTTGGGAAATCCGGAGTGATCCTCGCATGTGGATCCCTGGATGCCACAACTTCTAACCACCTCGCGGAATCCTTGATGGGCTGAAGATGTCCACTTCTGACACCGTCAGCATTGAATGGTCCCCAAATCGCTTCATTCTCGCCCGCACTCAACTTGACGAATGCATATGCCTTCGCATCAGGTCCTATTCGATCCAGTAGCTCTTTCGGGTTGCCGCACGCCGCCGCGAACAGAGACAGCAAACGAGTTTTGCCGGTTCCGTTCTGCCCGGTGATGAGGTGAACCCTTCCGAGGTTCGGCGATGCTGTATTTTCAACTCCCCTGTGACCTACCTCTGGTGCGGGAAACTCAATTTCCACGTCAGCAAAAGGCGGGAATCCTCGAAAGGCGACTGCCTGAATACGCATCTCAGATTATTCCAAAAAATCAAAATCGAAAAACCAATCGAGCCAAGGGGAGCTTAGCTTCTATTCGAGCTTTTTGCCATCACAAATAGTCACACACGAAGTTTCTAAGCCTAGCTTGTCTAGTATATCCTATCGTGATGAAGTTACGCTGTCGCGAACCACGTTCGGCTAATGTCAGGTCATTTTTCGTGGCAATTTGAATTGGAAGGGCGTAAGCCTGCGGGCCTGGACACCGGTTGATCTGTGTTGTGGCAGCGGCAAGGCTTTGATCCAAGCTGCAAGTTTGTGCGAGAATGGTGGAAGTCGTTCGATCCAGATCACAGGAGTCGACTTAGTTGGGATGTTCTTGCCGAACAGTTCGGGCTGCTTAAACTTGGTGCAGTGCTCTGCTTTTGATTATGCGCCAACGGAACAATTCGATTTGGTCACCTGTCTTCATGGACTCCACTACCTTGGAGATAAGCTAAGGGCGATTGGACTCGCTGCGTCTTGGTTGGTAGGCGATGGACCGTTTGTGGCAAACTTGGTTGCTACGAACCTCCGCAATAACGACAGCGGTAACCGGTGTTGCCGCGATTGACTATCCATTTCAAATCCGCGTGATCGGCAACTCCTGTTCACCGCTTTGTTCGGTATCCACTCCGTCGTTAGCCTGAGTGTCTCTGACGATTTGCGGCATCATTGCGAAGAACTGATCGCAACGCGCGACCACGTTAGCCAATCCGGAAGTGCGAAACACCTCAGTGTGAAGTTGTACGCACCCTGCTGTTACGCAGTCAATGGCGGTACGCTCCCAGACTCTGCGACAGGGCCAAGATTTAACAAGCGTCGCGAAAGGCGCAGAGCAGCGATGTGAGCGCAGCCGTTCAGCGATACTCACTGCAAAGCCCACCTTAAATCTGCCAGAATCATGTTCGGGTTCAAGCTGAATCACATAAAAGTTGCCGGTGTCAACCGGCACATAATCAACATCACCTGTATCTGGATCTGTGGCAGAAGCTGTAGTAGCCTTCGATGCTGTATCTTGACGCAACGATTCAAAATCGTCGAGCGAAATATGAGCGATTGCTTGGCCTCGATGATTGGACGCGGAACTTCGTTCAAGAAAGGTTTCGATCCCGAGTCGCTTGAGAATCTTGAAGACGTTGCGTTTGTCGAGTCCAATTTCGGACGCGGCATCGATCACAGATATGCTGTCTTGGTTCATGTCATGATCTTGATGCCGAACGATTAATTCTTCCCAGGTAACCCGGATGGTAATTGATTCTCGGGCTCGGCTCAACCATTGCGAAGTAGCTTTCTGACCCGACTCAACCGCCGCGAAATGTTTTTCTGACAAATGTCATGTTAGCTTGCACAAAACCACCTGGCAAACGGGCCTTGCTTTGTGTTTTTCGAAGAATTGAGCTTGTTCAGATCAATTGGGTGAAGTCTTTGCTGAACTTTCTTGAATAACGATCTTTAGCACTATGATAATGCCCCTGCATTGGACAGTTTTCGCTGACCGCACCTCGCACACTGGGCAACTGAACCGCGATGTCGATCTGACAACCAGAAACATGCGGAGCAAAAAGCTTTTGCGCAGATTTAATTCCATTGTCTAGCCGCGTGCGGGGCTTGTCCCCGTCGGGCCACGATCACGACCAGATGGCGAAGAAGCAATGACGTCGGCCTCGGGCGGAGCTTTGATCGTGCAGCAATGCATATAGCGATTGACTATCGCTCCATGCGGACAAGCCGCAGGTAGCGAGGCGCACACCGCCATCATCTTCTGGTTGCGATTATCGCACGACGGGGATGAACCCCGTCCTAGCATCCAGGCGGAACAATATTGATTCAAAATTTCGCGTTTAAACTCAATGTAAATAGCAAATTTTCAACAGCCCAGTTTTGGCCCTACCAAGTTAATTGCGTCGAACATACCCGGGTTTGCACGTACTTTCTCAGCGGAGCGACAAGTTCTTAGAATTCAATACGCTTATTATTATAAAATCGCCAAGCAGCCTGAGTCGCAGCAAATGCGGCGGTCAGTTTCGGCAAACCACCAACGCCAGCTGCCAAAGGAGAAGATACTTTCATCTACGACCGAACTAAAAAAAGCCAACGCTTTTCGAGTCGCTCATCCTTGAGTTTGATTTCCATAGTGCTAGCACTGTAGAGGGAAGCTCAAGTTGTGTAGATACCAATGGGCGAGCCAGCGGGGTTCCTTCAGTTTTCTGCGTCCTTGGGCAAGCTAAACGGCTTCCATCGAGGTGCATTTGGTGTGTAATTTAGCTAGGCATGGTCAAATCTACGTTTTCTGTATCTGATCACGAGAATACGACAATACACACCTTACTGAAAAAGCCTCATGACAACGCAAATCAATCGACGTCAGTTCGCATACACCACAACCACTTTAGCGGGTGCTGGCTTCTGGCTATCTGCGACAGCGAACCGTTCACTGAGCGCGTCGCCAAATGGAAAAGTGAACGTGGCTTGCATCGGCGTCGGTGGCAAGGGTGCGAGTGATACCGATGGTGCCGCCAAGTATGGGCAGGTCGTCGCGCTGTGTGACATCGATGACCAGCGGCTGAAGCAAAAAGCGAAGCTGTTCCCTGATGCAAAGCTGTTTCATGACTATCGCGAATTGTTGAACGTGATGGGAGATAAGGTTGATGCAGTGACCGTCAGTACCGCCGATCACACTCATGCCGCAGCGGGTGTTCGCGCGATGCGGCTGGGCAAACATGTCTATTGTCAGAAACCTTTGACGCACTCGGTTGCCGAAGCTCGTCTGATGCGCGAGACCGCGCGCCAACACAACGTCGTCACTCAGATGGGCAACCAGGGCACAGCTCATGACGGATTCCGGACCGGTGTCGAGTTGATTCGCAGCGGTGCCATCGGTGACGTGCATGAAGTTCACGTCTGGACGAACCGCCCTTATTCGGACTGGAAAGCGGGCAAGATGTATTGGAAGCAGTCGCCTCAGATCACGAGCCGACCAAAGGAAACGCCGCCTGTACCGGAACATATTAAGTGGGATCTTTGGATCGGCCCCGCACCGTTGCGGCCTTACAACTCAGCCTATCTTCCACACGATTGGCGCGGTTGGTGGGATTTCGGTACCGGGGCGCTAGGGGATATGGCTTGTCACACTGCGAATCTTCCGTTCATGGCGCTCGGACTCGGATTGCCGACAGGTGTGCATGCCGTGAGCAGTGAAGTCAATTCCGAAACCTATCCTTCGTGGGCCACGATCACGTATGAGTTCCCGGCCCGTGACCAGCAACCACCAGTGAAACTAATTTGGTATGAAGGCTCCGAGAACGGCAAACGGAATCTTCCTCCATTAAAATTCCCTGGTGATCAGGAACCAACGGACAGCGGTTGTCTGCTCGTGGGTGACAAGGGTCGCCTCTATTCACCGGGTGATTCCGGCGATGTGCAGCAGTTGGATGTCAAAGGCGATGTGAAAACTCCGCCGCAGACGATTGAGCGTCTGGGCAGTGAGGTTGGGCCGGACGATAACCAGAAGCGTGAATGGATCCATGCCATTGAAGGTGGTTCTCGACCATTAAGCAATTTCGATTACGCGTCGGTCCTGACCGAAGCGATGCTGCTCGGCAACGTCGCTGTGCGGCTGGGAAAATTAATCGAATACGATTCAAAAAAAGGAGAAATCACCAATCTCCCCGAGGCGGCGAATTTGGTATCACTACCGGTTCGCAACGGTTGGGAACTGTAAGCATCGTCCTCCATGCCAGAAACACCTGATCCCCACGCCACTTTGATTGACGCCATTCGCGCCGGTGACGCGGGTGCTTGGCAGTCCCTGATTGCGAAATTTGAAGGTCGCTTGCTAGCGTTTGCCGTGAGCCGGTTGAGAGATCGTGCGTCCAGCGAAGATATTGTTCAAGAGACTTTCATCGGCTTTTTGACAAGTCTCCCCAATTACGATTCGCGTCGACCGCTCGAAGGTTATTTGTTTTCGATTTGTGCTTACAAGCTTACGGACCATTTGCGAAAAGTGGGACGCCGACCGCCGCTGGTCTCCACGCGATCCCGAGAAGGCGATGACCTGACCATGCAGCTTCCCGGTTCGGCGCGGGTAGCGAGCTCCATCGTACGTAGTGGCGAACGCAAGCGACTGGAAGAAGAAGCAGTGGCCGAAGCGACGCGCGACTCGATTCAACGATGGAAGGAGCGAGGCGATTGGCAAAAACTGCGGTGCCTCGAGCTACTGCTCGTTTGCGGCCTAGCAAACAAGGATGTCGCACAGCGCACTGGGTTAACTGAGCAACAGGTCGCCAATTTGAAAAGTGATTTCTATATCCGCCTTAAATCGATCATTCAGCGATCAGGATTGGATTCCGACGTTTTCCCTGAGCTCCATACGACCGGCTAAGATCTGTTTCGTTCCGATTCGCGTAATCGGGCCAGTTCAACGCGAATAACTTTTACGTTGCGTCGATAGCTTTTCCAAAAAACATCCAGCACATCGCCAGCAACGGGCACGACGCCAATAAAAAAATCAACGGCAGCGTTGCCCAGCATCTTCACATACGCTCGCTTGCGGATCCCCAATCGCCGCGCCTCCCAAATCAGATAGGCGTTGGAACCAAGGGAGACGAGATCACCAACGCCCGGAATCAAGCCAATGATGCTGTCCCACCCCAAGCGAATGTTTGTTCCAGGAATCCGAAACGCATCATCCATCAATGAGGCGAGCATTTCGACACGGGCCAAGCGAGCGGAATCGTAATCGTTCACAGGTGAGCCCACGCCGACGAGTTTTTTATTCCAGCACCCAATGATAGCAATTGCCAGTTTGCAGTTGCAAGCGGTCACTTTGAATTGACACGGTTGGCTCGCAGACCGTACTGTCGTTATTGAAAACCGTGATAGCCACGGCATGAGTAATTGGTCCGGCGAAACGAAGCAACACGGAAGTTGCCGATGACATTTGGGTCGACGCATGGGTTAGCGCGATCGAACACGCCAAACATGGCGCGATGCGATGGGCTGAGGGTACGTCTGTGCATCATGGCTCTGTTGATGCCAATCTTACTTTCCGTGGGCTGTACGTCGACGCGTTACCTAGCGAACAGGTCCAGTCGTGAAAATGCGTTGGAGTCACAACTTGCGTTGCTCAATCGCAGTGGACCGAAGGTCAGTCCACGAACTTGGAACGCGCTCAAGCGATTTGGACTTGTCGACATTTACGCGCAGCATGGGACCCAGTCGCTCGACAATATTCGCACGGCGATCGATGAAACCGACGATCCGGAGTTGATCTACGCGCTTAGCGAGTTGGCTTATGTTGAAGGCAAACGTGCCGAACGCGCCGGTGACAGTTCGGCAGCACTAAACTGCTACGGTATTTCGCTGACTAACAGTTATGACTATCTGTTTTCAGAGGACTTGGAGGCGGCTCGCAATTCATACGATCCACAATTTCGTGGGGCGTGTGAGCTTTATAATGAATCACTTGAAGATACATTGCGATTGCTATGCACCGACAACAAACTTCGTCCGAACCAGACTTATACGATCCAGACACCTGAAAGAACCTTTTCGGTACGCACAGCGATGCGCGGCGCGTGGAATGCCAACGAATTTGATCGGTATGAATTTGTCAGCGATTACAACATTCAAACGTTGCATAATCGACACACCACTTACGGGCTTGGCGTGCCGTTGATTGCGGTTCGTAAGCCCGCAGATAGTACCGATCCGCGCGAGCGTTACTACCCAGAGGGGCTTTCGTACAGTGTCACCGCCATGATGCGTTGTGCCGCAAAAACCGGTGAAAAACGATTGGGGCGATCCCCCGATTGCATCCTGGAGTTCTACGACCCGTTGACGGTGAACCAGATTCAATTGGCTTCGCACTGGGTGCCATTAGAAACCGACTTGACGACACCGCTGGCGTTTTTTCTTGACAGTCCTGAATTCCGCCAACGAAATCGTGCGACCGAAGGGTTGTTGAACCCGAACGAGACACAAAGCGGGCGCGGGCTTTATATGATCGAACCCTATGACCCCAAACGCATCCCTGTCGTGATGGTCCATGGCTTATGGAGCAGCCCGCTGACATGGATGGACATGTTCAATGATTTGCGCAGCTACCCGGAAGTCCGGAATCGATATCAGTTTTGGTTCTATCTATATCCCTCGGGCCAGCCGTTTTGGATCAGTGCGACGCAGTTGCGTAAAGACCTTGCGGAGATGCGTGATGCCGTCGATCCCGATCGTACTGACCCGCCGCTTGATCAGATGGTTTTGGTCGGACACAGTATGGGCGGTTTGGTCAGCCGAATGCAAACGATCGAAAGTGGCGATGACTTTTGGCGTATTGTCAGCGACCAGCCGCCAGAAAACATACGTGGACCAGAAGAGGACCGTGTCAAGTTGGTCAGTACTTTGTATTTCAAGGCAAATCCGTCGGTTCGACGGGTCGTCACGATTGGAACTCCACATGCGGGCAGTGAATTTGCTAACGACTACACTCGCTGGTTCGCTAGGAAATTGATTCGCTTGCCACAGATGGCGGTTTCGACGGGTCAGCACCTTGCGCGCGAGAATCCGGGGTTGTTTAGGGACAATCAGTTATTGACGGTTAGTAATGCGATCGATTCACTGGCACCTGAATCACCGATTTTTCCGGTCATGGCGAGGGCGAAGAAATCGCCTGGGGTGATTTACCACAACATTGTCGGCATTGATACCAAACACTCATTTTTCTCGTCCAAAAGGCAGGGCGACGGCGTGGTCGATTTGACAAGCGCGCGAACGCCTGATGCGGTCAGCGAAGTGGTTGTCGAGTCGGATCACACGCGGATTCATACCACTGACAAGGCGATCCTCGAAGTTCGCCGGATTTTGCTTGAACACGCTCGCGAGATTGATGCTCAAAATCGCGTGGCCCAGGCGGGTGGGCAAAGCATCCAGGAATGACTCGATCGGGTTGCATTGGACGGGTGTGAAATGGCCAAATCGCTTCGATTCTGATGTCCGCTCCCGAAATCATCGGTTTCGCCGTAAACTCTTGGCCTTCCGGCACTGTCCCCATTGCTAAGTACGATTAACTTGGACCTATGAAATACGCGATCATTATTCCCGATGGATGCGCCGATCAGCCGATCGCATCGCTGGCCGGGCGCACGCCCCTGCAAGCCGCTCGATTGCCAAACATGGATAAATTGGCGGCTAATGGAATCGTTGGGCTAAGCAACAATACGCCATCGCATTTACCGGCCGGCTCGGAGGTTGCCAATCTCTGCTTGCTTGGCTACGACCCCGACGTCTATTTTACGGGACGAGCGCCGTTAGAAGCCGCAGCGCAAGGTATAGTGCTTGGTCCTCATGACTGGGCCGTGCGTTGCAACTTGGTCACGGTTGATGATCAAGTGATGGTCGATTTTACCGCTGACCATGTTTCCACCGCCGAAGCGACGGAGTTGCTGGCGACGGCGCAACGCGAATTGATCGATTGTGCTTCGGAAGCAGACTTGTTTGGATTGAAGCCAAGCAGCCTGCGGTTTTATCCCGGTGTTAGCTATCGAAACCTGTTGGTTTATCGTGGCGACGCATCGATTCCCGCTCCGTTCTCGCCTGAGACTCGCTCGAAGGCACCCCATGACATCACGGACATGTCCGTTGACGATCATTATCCTCGGGGACTGGGCAGTGATCTACTTGTTTCGCTGATGAGCCGCAGCGTGGACTTGTTCGCTGATCATCCAGTGAACGTGCGGCGTCGTGCGGCTGGCAAGCGAGTCGCCACGAACCTTTGGCTTTGGGGGCTGGGCGGTGCACCGCAGTTGCCAAGCTTTGAATCAAGATTTGGCGTTCGCGGCGTGATGATCACCGCTGTCGACTTACTACGTGGGATCGCCGCGCTCTGCCACTGGCCACGAATCGAAGTTCCCGGTGCAACGGGATATCTCGATACGGACTATGCTGCAAAGGGACGTGCCGCTTGTCAGGCTCTCAACGATTATGATGTTGTTTGCGTACACATCGAAGCGCCAGATGAAGCATCTCATGAAGGTCGTGCCGATGCAAAGATTGAAGCAATGGAACGGATCGATGAACTAATCGTTGCACCGATTGCGGCAGCGTTAGCGAAGCATGGTGAGCATCGAATTTTGATCACGCCTGACCACCCAACGCCTTGTGAGACAAAAAAACACAGCCATGGTGATGTTCCGTTCGTCATCTCGGGTACGGGCATCAAGCCTGGCCGCCAATCAACCTATGACGAAGTCGCGGCTACGGCATCGGGACTTCGGTTTCCCAAAGGTTGGGATTTAATGGCAACGTTCTTCAAGAACGACTAGCAGAGTAGATCGCGTTTGTGGTTTAGTTCGTTGATCGATGGCGTGCAGTCGATCACGAGCTCTTCATTTCCTCGTTTAAGCAGTTTGTGTTTTTCATGTCAGCGACCAAGTCATTGATTGTTCAAAAGTTTGGCGGTACCAGCGTTGCGGATCCGGAAAAGATTCGCGGCGCGGCGCGGAAGGCAATCCGCGCCCAGCGAGAAGGTCATCAGGTCCTTGTCGTTGTCAGCGCGATGGGACACCAGACGGACCTGCTGCTCGAACTCGCGAACCAAGTCAATCCAACGCCACCCGCTCGCGAGATGGACATGTTGCTCAGTACGGGCGAGCAGGTTAGCGTTGCGCTGGTTGCGATGGCGATCGATTCTCTGGGCGCGAAGGCTGTCAGCTTGACGGGCGGCCAGATCGGTATTCGCACCGACAACACTTACACTAAAGCACGTATTCAATCGATTTCGACCGATCGTATCAAGCGTTTGCTCGACAACGGCAATATCGTCATCGCTGCAGGCTTTCAAGGCATTGACGACGATTTGAATATCACAACGCTTGGTCGTGGTGGCAGTGACACGACTGCCGTTGCACTGGCAGCAGTGCTGGGAGCTGACGCCTGCGAAATTTACACGGATGTCGATGGCGTTTATACGACCGATCCTCGCTTGTTGCCTGAAGCCAGACGCGTTGAAGTGGTTAGTTACGATGAGATGCTGGAGCTCGCCAGCCTCGGTGCTGGTGTCATGCACAGTCGTTCGATCGAGTTCGCGAAGAAATTTGATGTGCCGATTCACGTCCGCAGTAGCTTCTCCGATATCGAGGGCTCGATGATTGTCGCCGAGGCGCAGTCCCGAACGGCGGCGGTTAGCGGTGCGACATTGACGAAAGATGAGGCGCGGGTAACCATCCTTGGCGTCCCCGACGTCCCGGGGACAAGTCTCGCTATTTTTTCTGCCATTGCGTCGCGAAAAATTGCCGTCGACATGGTGGTTCAAAACGTTGGTACCGCAGGTCACGCGGATATATCGTTCACGGTCTCTGGTGCCGAATTGGCCGCAACGCTTGAGGCCGTAAAAAAACCGGCCGAACAACTCGGTGCTGCTGGAGTGACTCACGACAGCGAAGTTTCCAAAGTATCGGTCGTCGGGCTCGGCATGGCATCGCAAACCGGTGTGGCTTCGCGGATGTTTCGTTCACTCGCAGACGCGGGTGTTAACATCCATATGATCTCCACTAGCGAAATTAAAATTTCGGCGCTTGTACCTCGTAGTCAGGCGATCACTGGACTTCGCGCTGTCCACCAAGGGTTCATGCTTGATGTTGCGCCTACCGATTCGCGTTCGTGGAAGCAGATTCGAGCCGATCGTGCGACGGCAACCGATGTCGATGCGATCGTTCGCCGCCTGCGTGACGACGCGCTGGAAGAGCTGACACTGACGGAGATTTCTATCACCGGTGATCAGGCGCGGGTCACTCTTGCCGGTGTGCCGGATGAGCCTGGAATCGCTGCCGATGTTTTTGAAACGATCGGAAATGCCGGGATCTTCGTTGATATGATTGTTCAGGGCTACGACGGTGAAGATGGTTCGACCAGTATCAGCTTCACAACGTTCGAAAAAGATCTTAAGAAGAGCCTCGAGGTTGCGGCGCAAATCAGCAAAAAGCACAGCATGCGTGGCGCTCAAGGCGCCGGTGGAATTGCGAAAATAACCGTCAGCGGCATCGGGCTTCGCAGTCACACTCAAGTTGGAACTGTTTTGTTCAAGACATTGTCCGATGCCGGAATCAATGTAGAAATGATCAATACCAGCGAGTTGCAGGTCAACGCCGTCATCGCGGCAGATCGTGCAAAGGATGCATTACGGCAAGTGCAGGCGGCGTTTGCTGCTTCGTTGCAACCCAATGTAATAATTAAAGCGATCGCCAAGGGTTAAGGACCGTTCGATTAATAACTGTCCCCTTTTGAAGTGGGATAGGCTTCCAGCCTGTCATTTTCAACGCGACAGGCTGGAAGCCTAGTGCTCCGAGAATTAAATAACCTTGCTTGGCGATTTTGTCGTTAAACCGTGTGGGCAACGCCCCGCGCGAGGCTCGCGGCCCGTTGGGCACGCG